>NZ_JAKNCW010000030.1:0-12275 GCF_022064045.1 Metallosphaera javensis (ex Hofmann et al. 2022)
GGAATTTCTGAAGAGATTGGAGGATAATGACAGGAAGTTTGAGGAGGAGATGAAGAGGATGAGGGAGGAGAGCGAGAGGAAATGGAACGAGTATAGGGCTGAGAGCGACAGGAAGTTCCAGGAATTTCTGAAGAGATTGGAGGATAATGACAGGAAGTTTGAGGAGGAGATGAAGAGGATGAGGGAGGAGAGCGAGAAGAGGATGGCGAAGTTTGAGGAGGAGATGAAGAGGAGGGATGAAGAGTTCAAGAGGAACTTTGAGACGATACAGGCCGAGATTAACAATACCATAGCCAGATACTCCATGAGCCTTGAAGAGGAGGCCAAAACCGCGCTTGAATGGAAACTGAAGGGACTGGGTTACGATGTGAAAATTACGGATCTCGAGATTCCCTATGTTGTTGAAGTAGACCTGTTTGCCACATTTGATAACTATGTTCTAATAGGCGAGGTAAAGGTAACCGCCAGATCCGGTGCAGTTGAACAGCTTGAGTACGCGATAGACTCCATCAGGAAGAATAGACCGGAACTAATTGAGGGCAAGAAAATAATACCGGTAATATTTTCCATGAGACCCAAGTATATACAGAAGGAGTGCGAAGAGAAGGGAATATTCCTGACGGATGGTTACAACGACTATACAGACCTTAAGAGCATAATGGGAAAGTGACCCCTTGAGCGGAGGACTTGATGTTCTCCACTAGTTCGATGCGCTCTAATGTCTGTAAAGGTTCGGAAAACCTCGCCCTTCGGGGCTAGGCTCACCCTCTCAAATGATCGCACTCACTTATTATCTTTCTAAAATACAATATATCATGTTCGGTCCCTTAATTGAGGAAGATGGAGTCAACTTCTCCCTATGGGCTCCCTATTGTTCCAGGGCTTCGCTGAAACTTGGTCAGGAAATTATACCCATGGACCGCGACGAAATGGGATACTTCAGGGTTAAGGCTGAAGCTAAACCTGGAGATAAATACAAGTTTGTTACCGACAGGGGAGAGATACCGGATCCCGCATCAAGGTTTCAACCCGATGGTGTTCACGGATATTCACAACTAGTCTCTCCTCTTTTTCCATGGGAGGATCAGGAATGGAAGGGACTGAGAAAAGAGGATCTAATCATCTATGAGATACACGTGGGCACCTTCACTTCTGAGGGAACGTTTGAAGGAGTTACTCACAGGCTGGATTACCTGTCCGACCTAGGCATAACAGCACTGGAAATAATGCCCGTTGCTCAATTCCCTGGGAAAAGAGGCTGGGGGTATGACGGGGTGTATCTTTACGCTGTGCAGAATTCGTACGGAGGCCCCTCCGGTCTGAAGAAACTCGTTAATGAGGCGCACAAAAGAAACTTGGGCGTTATCCTTGACGTTGTTTACAATCACGTTGGTCCTGAAGGTAACTACATGAACGCTATTGGTCCCTACTTTTCTACCAAGTATAAAACACCTTGGGGACTTACCTTCAATTACGACGATTATGGAAGCGATGAGGTAAGGAGGTTCGTGCTGGAGAACCTGGAGTATTGGATGACTGAATTTCACATCGACGGTTTTAGGCTGGATGCCGTTCATGCAATCATTGATAACTCTCCGAAACATATTCTAGAGGAGATTGCGGACGTTGTTCATAGGCACGGGAAACTTGTGATTGCTGAGAGCGATCTCAACGACCCCCGAATAGTCAACCCCAAGGAGAGATGCGGTTACGGGATAGATGCACAGTGGGTGGATGACTTTCATCATTCGATTCATGCTTACTTGACAGGGGAGAGGCAGGGATACTACTCCGACTACGGGAGCCTAGAAGACGTGATAAAGGCCTTTAGGGACGTCTTCGTGTATGATGGAAGGTACTCAAGGTTCAGGGGAAAGACCCACGGTAGACCTGTAGATTTGGATGGATGCAGTTTCGTGGTATATATCCAAAACCATGATCAAGTGGGCAATAGGGGTAAAGGAGAGAGGCTCTCCACACTCTTGGATAGGGAGAGCCTCAAGATGGCTGCAGCCCTATACCTCCTTTCGCCCTATATCCCCATGATATTTATGGGAGAGGAGTACGGAGAAACAACCCCATTTTACTATTTCTCGGACTTTTCTGATCCTGAGTTAATAAAGGGTGTAAGAGAAGGTAGAAAAAGAGAGAATGGGCAGGAGATGGATCCTCAATCAGAAACTGCCTTTAACTCATCAAAACTGACTTGGAAAATAAACGAGGAAATTCATAGGTTATACAAGGAGCTTATTGCCATAAGAAAGAAGTACGTTAACTGTGATAGGAAACTTGAGATTAACAGCAGAGATAGCTTGATCACGATAAAAAAGGGAGCGTTGTTTATGATATTTGCGTTTAAGGAAGATGAGATCAAGGTAAACACTAGTGGAAAAATACTAATTTCGTCTGGTTCCTTTCCACACAAGATACATGATGGAGTGATCAGGGTTGATAAGGGATTTGCAGTATATTTGGAAGAGACAGAACAGCAATCACGTTGAGGTATACGAGTACATCACTGTCATTACAGACACATATTATTTCACTATAACCTCAATAAATTTCCTGCTTCGCAGTGTGAAAGGGAATTAGAGCCACCAAGTCTAGGACACCAATACTTTGCGAAAATTTTTACCCGTGCTCTCCAGATGATGCCCATGCCAGATGGTAAAAATAATCAATACTACTAACGAGACGCAACGATACTACAGGGAAATTGATAGAGTAGCTGGGGACCTTATTTTCCCAAGATCATAATCATTATTTCTATAAAGGTTTAATTGACACCTACTCATAATGTATTCATGTTTCTCAAAACGAGGGATAGACCATTAAGACCTGGAGACCTCTTTCCACTTGGCTCAAACTGGATTGAAGACGATGACGGAGTAAATTTCTCCATATTCTCAGAGAACGCAGAGAAGGTAGAATTGGTTCTCTACGCCCCCAATCAAAAGTATCCAAAGGAGGTGATTGAGGTTAGAAACAGGACTGCCGACATATGGCACGTTTTCGTTCCTGGCGTTAGGCCCGGTCAACTCTACGGTTACAGGGTTCATGGTCCGTACAAGCCGGAGATGGGACTCAGGTTCAATCCCCACAAACTCCTGCTCGATCCGTACGCCAAGGCCATCAGTGGCCACCCCAGGTGGGACGATTCGCTCTTTGGTTACAAGATAGGCGATCAGGGTCAGGATATGTCCTTTGACGAGCGGGATTCAGGGGAGTTCATGCCCAAGAGCGTTGTTATAAATCCATTCTTTGAATGGAGTGACGAGAACTTCGTCAGGAGGAGGATTCAGATCAAGGATATGGTAATATATGAGGCCCACGTGAAGGGAATTACAAAATTAAGATCTGATATACCTGAAAACCTCAGGGGGACTTACTCAGGGCTTTCCTCAAGGCAAATGATAGACTATTTCAAGGATCTGGGAATAACGACCCTGGAGTTGATGCCCGTACACCACTTCATAGATCAGCGTTTCCTGGTGGAAAGGGGACTGGCTAACTACTGGGGCTATGATCCAATCAACTATTTCTCGCCCGAGTGCCGTTACTCCAGCATGGGATGTGAGGGAGGGCAGGTTCTGGAATTCAAGAGGATGGTTAATGAACTTCACAATGCTGGAATCGAAGTATTAGTGGACGTGGTATACAACCACACCGCTGAGGGAAACCATCTGGGACCAACCCTGAGCTTCAAGGGGATAGATAACTTGGCATACTACATGTTACAGCCTGATAACAAGAGGTACTATCTAGATTTCACGGGAACGGGAAACACCCTTAACCTGAGTCATCCCCGGGTATTGCAGATGGTCCTTGACAGTTTAAGGTACTGGGTCCTTGAGATGCACGTGGACGGGTTCAGATTCGACCTTGCAGCCGCCCTAGCTAGGGAACTATATAACGTGAACATGCTAAACACTTTCTTTATAGCTATTCAACAGGATCCGGTTCTGTCCCAGGTGAAGCTGATTGCTGAACCCTGGGATGTGGGACCCGGGGGATATCAGGTGGGTAACTTTCCTCATCTATGGGCCGAGTGGAACGGAAAGTACAGGGACGCAGTGAGGCGGTTCTGGAGAGGAGAGGCCATACCCTATTCCGAGATCGCCAACAGGCTACTGGGCTCCCCGGACATCTATCTGGGCAATAACAAGACCCCATTCGCCAGCATAAACTACATCACGTCACACGACGGTTTCACACTGGAGGATCTGGTTAGCTATGATCAGAAGCATAATGAGGCCAATGGCTTCAACAATCAGGACGGGACGAATGATAACTTTAGCTGGAACTGTGGAGTTGAAGGACAAACAAATGATCCCAACGTGATTGCCTGTAGGGAAAGGCAGAAGAGGAACTTCGTGATAACTCTCATGATAAGTCAGGGAGTGCCCATGCTACTGGGAGGAGATGAACTCAGCAGAACGCAGAGGGGAAACAATAACGCCTTCTGCCAAGATAACGAAATAAGCTGGTACGACTGGAACCTGGACGAAAGAAGAATAAGGTTTCAGGATTTCGTAACGAAGATGGTGAAATTCTACCTGGCGCACCCCATCTTCAGGAGAGGAAGATATTTCCAGGGGAAGAAGCTTCACGGTCTTCCCCTCAAGGACGTCATTTTCCTAACAACGGAAGGAAAGGAGGTAGACGAGAAGGCGTGGAGCTCACCCACCCAGACCGTCATCTTTGTGCTAGAGGGGAGCGTGATGGATGAGGTGAATAGGGTTGGGGAAAGGATAGCGGACGATACGTTTCTGATTGTTCTCAACGCGAATCCCAACCCGGTGAGGATGAAACCACCTGCTGGGAAATGGGAGCTTGTGGTGGCTTCCCTTCTCAGGGATCCCAAGCCCGAAGAGCTCAGTCTGGATGGAAAGGAACTGGAGATTGAGGGAAGGACTGCCCTGATCTACAGGAGGACAGAGCTATGATAGTGGGAACATACAGGTTACAGCTCAACAGGGACTTCAACTTCGAAAAGGTGATGGGATACCTGGATTATTTCCGGGAACTGGGAGTGTCCCATCTTTACCTTTCACCAGTTCTCAAGGCAAGACCCTCAAGTAGCCATGGATACGATGTCGTGGACCACACCAGGGTGAGCGAGGAGCTTGGAGGAGAGGAGCAGTACAGGAAACTGATTGAGGAAGCCAGAAGGAGATCCCTTGGGGTAATTCAGGATATAGTTCCCAATCACATGGCCGTTCACGATCAGAACTGGAGACTGATGGATCTGCTCAAGAAATGGAAGGAGAGCAGGTATTACGACTACTTTGATCACTATGATGACGACAAGCTGATCCTGCCTCTCCTGGAAGACGATCTGGAAAAGGTGGTGGCTCAGGGAAAGATTAAGGTCACGAGTGACGGGGTGGAGTACGCAGGCCTGAGGTTCCCCCTCAATGAGGAGGGGAGGCGTTATGTGGAGAACCGCTGTCCAGATGGAAGTTGCCTCGACCACAGGGAGATCATGCACGTTATTTCACTTCAGAATTACTCCCTTGTTTCGTGGAGGGAAAGTCCAAACTACAGAAGATTCTTTGCCGTCAACGATCTCATAGCTATCAGGGTGGAACTGGACCACGTGTTTGAGGAATCTCACTCCTACATCCTGGGCTTTCCAGTGGACGGCTTCAGGATAGATCATGTGGATGGGCTCCTCGATCCTGAGGGATACATTAGAAGGGTTAGGGAAAGGGTGGGGAACAAGCTGATCTACGTTGAAAAGATACTGCAACTCAAGGAGAAGTTACCTGACTGGGAAGTGGAGGGAACAACTGGATACGATTTCATGAACTATGTCAATCTCCTTCTAGTTGACAACATGAAGGAAATGGTAAGGATATACGAGAATTTTCTTGGGAAAAAGTCCAACGTGAGTGAGGTGGTGAAAGAGAGCAAAAGGTTAGTAGCAAATACCCTCTTCAGGAAAGACCTCGAGAGATTATCAAGTCTTCTTAATGTGGAGCTGAACTATCTCGTAGATTTCCTTGTCTGCCTCAGAGTGTACAGGACTTACACTGGAGAGGAAAGGGAGATAGAGGAGTGCGACAGGGAAGGAAGGATTCCGAGGGAGAGGATGAAGAGATTACAGCAATATATGCCTGCGATCTTCGCCAAGGGATACGAGGATACTGCTCTCTTCAGATACAATACCCTGATCTCCCTGAACGAGGTTGGGAGCGATCTCTCCACGATGTCCCTCTCCATGGAGGAGTTCCATGAGTTTAACCTGAAGCGTAAACCCACTTCATTGAATGCCACGTCCACTCACGACAGCAAGTTCAGTGAGGACGTTAGGGCAAGGATGTCGGTGCTCTCGGAGATTCCCGAGACCTGGGAGGAGAGGGTGAGGTATTGGCACGACCTCCTCAAACCCAAGATAGATAAGAACGACGAGTATAGAGTGTACCAGACCTTCGTGGGTAGCTACGAGGATAGCCCGGATTACGGGGAGAGGTTAAGAGCCCACGTGATTAAGGCGTTGAGGGAGGCCAAGGTTCATACCACGTGGGAAAATCCAAATCTGGAGTACGAGGGGAGAGCAATTTCCCTGGTAAATGACATGTTGCACGACAGGTCCTTCCTTGAGGATTTTCGGGAATTCTTAAGGATGGTGGAAGAACCAGGATACAAGAAGTCGCTAATTACTCTAGCCTTGAAGATGCTCTCCCCCGGGGTACCAGATATTTATCAAGGAACCGAGGTGTGGAGATTTCTCCTCACCGATCCTGACAACAGGAGACCGGTGGACTTCGAGCGACTGTCACATGTTATGAAACAACTTCCGGAGACCCTGGATCTGGAGGTTTCTGACGAAAGGGTCAAGATGTGGTTTACCAGGAAGCTGTTGAGGATAAGGAGACAAGGATTGGGCGAGTATAGGCCCATGGAACACGGATTCAGCAGGGGTAACGTGATTTTGCTCTTCTCCCCAAGGACCACGAAAGTTCCACGTGGAAGGGTGGATCTCAAAGATGACTACGTGAACTTGGTCAATGGTAATAGAACCAGAATTGTGGAACTTGAGGAATTAGAGAAGTATGGAATACTAGTGCTAGCAAGGAGAGAAGCTGGTAATACCGAGTAATATCTCTGGACTGGTAGAGAAGCCACAAATAATCCTTCCTGGATGATCGAGCCTGGTTCTCACGCTCTTAATGCGTCTAGATGAAATATCTCGCTTCGGTTCACACTCATTCACAATCATGCTCTGATATCTTCATCCTAGAAACATTCTATCCAAATTCGTTAAGCTTCGTAAAGGCCTCCCTTAGCTCCTCATCCAACGTGATCATCTCCGCTCCGAGCAGATTTGAAATGATCAGATGTAATAAATCAAGGGTCTTCAGCTTTGCCCTCCATGCCAACTCCAATTTTCTGAAGACTAGGTTAAAATCAACATCCACGAGAGACACATCTCCCCTTCTTAACAGATACTTTACAAGTGCCTTCCCCTCAAGCTCTCCAACCCTCCTAGAAAATACCGAGTAAAGCTCTGCCAGAGTTAGGGAACTTATTACCTTCTCGCTACCTGGATTCAGGCTTGATATTATCTCAACAGCTTTTTTGTGATTGGGATCGCCTTCCAGCGCGTACGCAACCAGCACGCTCGTATCAATGTAATATCTCATTCCCTCTCCCTGATCAATTCCTCTGAGGTGGGGACTTTGATGTTTCGTGGGAGGCCTTCCTTCAACCATCTCTCTGCCAGCTCATTAGCCCTTCTTTCCTCCTCTATCACACGGATTACTTCTCTCAATCCCTTCTCCATGACCAGGTTAAAGGCCTCATTCTTGGAATTTACGATTCCAAGTTTAACCATTTCCTCCGCAAGTTCGTAAATCTCGTCCTTAACCTTAATCGTTACTGTTCTCATATGAGTAGTAAAGATGAGGTAAGATATAAGTAATGCGGAGATATCACGTAGGTAATATCACTGTTACGAATCACTTAGGGCTTGCTGTTTAACGTTCTATTGTCCGTAACGTAAAATACGGAACGTGATGTCATAGATTACAGGCCTATGTTGTAATAAGTACGAACTTTAAACTTTTGAAAAATTTATTATCTGTATAGCATCTAACTAGGGTACTATCTATCCATGCGCTAGGTTTTCATAAAGTCTTTTTCTAATAATTTAAGATGCTACTTCAAACTAAGTCTATCCATAACTTTCATAATAAAGAGAAGAAATCAAGAATTCGAATTAGAAGTCATTAATGAGAGTATGCACACCACATTTGGAACTAGTAGATCGACACTCATACTTAATCAGATTGATTTACCTTACCTATGACCAGAAAGTTCAAGATCTTCCTCCAACCATATTTCCCATGATAAGGGTTTTTGAGAAAGAAGGAATCTACCAGTTTCTGATAAACGACCCGTTTCCTCCAGTCGACTTTCAATTCCAGGGTAAAGCCAGCGATAGGACACTAAAGGATTTCGATCTCAGGCTGGAGGAAGGAGAAGGTCTAACCATCGTGAAGTCCCTAGACATCAGGGACCACATTCTAGGCCTTGGCGAGAAGGCTTTTGAACTCGATAGAAAACGCGGAAGGTACGTGATGTATAATGTGGATGCTGGGGCCTATCAGAGGTACTCCGATCCCCTTTACGTGAATATTCCCTTCCTCATTGTGGTTAGAAGGGGAATTGCCACGGGTTACTTTATGAACTCAGCCTCAAAACTGGTCTTTGATGTTGGCAGAGAGCACTACGACGAGATAAGGATAACAATACCTGAGGACTCAATGGAGCTCTTTGTGTTTGAGGGACCTACCATAGAGAAGGTTATAGAGAGGTACTCCCTAGTCACGGGATTACCCTTTCTACCTCCTGAATGGGCCTTCGGCTACATGATATCCAGGTACTCCTATTTTCCCGACAGGCACATCATTGAACTTCTGGACCTCATGAAGGAGGAAGGGTTTCCTGTATCGGCAGTCTTCCTGGATATTGACTTCATGTACCAGTACAGGCTGTTCACATGGCATCCAACCAGATTTCCCAACCCCAGGGAGTTCCTGGAACAGGCTCACTCCAGGGGAGTCAAGGTGATCACAATTGTGGACCACAGCGTGAGGGCTGACCAGAACTACGAGGTTTTCAGATCCGGGCTCGGTAACTACTGCGAGACGGAGAAGGGGGATCTTTTCGTGGGGAGACTGTGGCCCGGGTTCTGCGTTTACCCGGACTTCTTCCGTGAGGAGACGAGAAGGTGGTGGTCCGAGCTGGTGAGGAGATGGGTGGAGCAGGGAGTTGACGGAATATGGCTTGACATGAATGAGCCCACTGACTTCACCACGCTTCACAGAATGAGGCAAATGAAGGACCTTCAACTGAGGGAAACCCCCTTCACTTACGTCTTTCCTGAAGGAGTTGTTCACAGGGTGAGAGGGAGGACAGTAAAACATGAGAAGGTGAGGAACGCTTACCCCTATTACGAGGCCATGGCAACCTACGAGGGGGTAAGAAAGGCCAGGGAGGAGGTGTTTATCCTGAGCAGGTCAGGTTACGCGGGAATACAGAGGTTTGCAGGGTTATGGACAGGTGACAACACCCCTTCTTGGGAACACCTCAAGCTACAGTTACAGCTTGTTCTGGGCCTCTCCCTGGCAGGAGTGCCCTACGTGGGGATAGATGTGGGCGGATTTCAGGGAAGAGAGTTTCCTGAAATAGATAACTCGCCTGAGCTCCTCGCGAGGTTCTTTGAACTGGCCATGTTCTTTCCCTTCTTCAGGACTCACAAGAGCAAGGATGGTGTGGATAGCGAACCCATATTCCTTCCCAGTAAGTACAAGGAGAAGGTAAGGAAGGTGATAGAGACCAGGTTAAGGTTTCTTCCATACCTCTACTCCCTCGCGGAGGAGGCCCACAGGACAGGACATCCCATCATCAGGCCGTTATTTTACGAGTTCCAGGAGGATGAGGACTCTTATAGGGTGGAGGACGAATACCTGGTGGGAAGAAGCCTACTTTATGCCCCTCTCATGGGAAGGGAGGACACCAGGGACGTGTATTTACCTGGAAAGTGGGCCAATTTCTGGACAGGGAAATCGGCGGAGGGATGGATCAAATCCACAGACGAATTGCCCATTTTCGTCAGGATGAACTCCATAATACCCCTCTCCAATAATGATCTCTTAGTCTTTGGGGATGGAGAGTTCCAGTATGAAGGAATTAAGATTATATCCGGCGGTGACAAGATTAGTCTATCTAAACCGTCGTACGTAAGGAAGGTACTTCTGCTATCAGACGATAGATTAGAAGTGATTGATGTGGAATCTGTCACCAGTTCAATAAAAATTCACTAATCTCTCAGAATATATGTACATACCACTGATCCTGGAATTTTACAGCTACTCTCATTGCTATCTCGTCAACTAGAATAGGCGCGCCGGAAATTATCGCAATCTTAACAAGTTCCTTGGGATCCCTTACCTGAATGTAATTGGGCATTTGTAACTCATCCTTGACTAGAACAGAGATCTTGCCGTACTTCCTCACAAATTTCCTAAATGCCTGAAGCCTTGCATCAACTTTCTTCACCTCTGTTCCAAAGTAGAGATACAGTGCTAAGGAGGCCAATACACCCATCACGGCCAGAAATGGAACATAATTGAAATCTCCCTTTTTCACGGTGTAGTAAACCACCCTGTTTATCGTGTTATTCTCGACGGTTTCTGAAAGATATCCATTTTGTCCCTGTGTGATCACAACGTACGGACTGAAGGTAACATTGCCGTTAAACATGGAATACTTAACAATTACGTCTGGAAAAGATGGCTGAAATCCTATTTCCTCTTGAACTGAATTAAACATCTGGTACAATGCTGTGAGATTGAGGGATACCGGATCCTCTGGGGAAGTTATGGATCCTTTGGTTGCTACCAACGAGATTGAAGAACCGTTAAGAAGTACTGTATAATTAATTTCCTTCCAGTTAGATGGATACGTGAACAGTTTAACATCCACGAGCTGAATTAGTTGTTGTGGAACACTGAGCTGATTTATCCTGTAGCCCTGAATGGGCACAACCTCCATCCTGGTAAGCGTAGCATTAAGCACAACGGGTCTAAGAATTCCTCCGGTGGGATTGAGAACTATTGAGGGTGTTAGGATCTTGTTTCCAATTGGTATGGTGAAGTTAATGGAGATGATAGGGGAAGGTACGCCCAATTCCTGCGAAAGCTTTGCGGAGTACTGTTGAAGGTAGGTATAATTAACTAGGAAGGGAGAAGAGGAGATGTTGGTATAGAGCATTTTTGAAAAGAGACCAGGATCAATAAGGTAAACGCTATACTGGAAGTGGCTAACAGGGGAAACGTATATCTTAAGCTCCTTGGTTATTGAGGTAAAGTAAAATGTGGAGTTTAGTTCCGTTACATTGTACAGCAGATTTGGGGCCAAAATACCTTCAACCGTGATATTAACTGATGCTACGGCAACCGCAGTGCGAGTGTAGCCTATCGTGGTATTTGCTCCTACGAAAACGGGATTTTTCTCTACCACCACACATGGTATGATCTGCGCATATGCCACGTTTACCGTTCTAGCGTTCTCCTCTGGAACACTAGATTTGATAGCCAAGGACTCCATGGTAAACACAGTCAAAATTATTCCTAGAATCGCAAGAGCTATGCCAATCCTTCTCAAGCTAGAGGAGATCTGGAATCTAGTAATTTTCAACCTCTTTTCCATGGAGTTATGTACGAGAATATGTATATTAACGTTTCCGAAAATTTAACTTCTGTGTGTGTCGAGATAAGCTTTCAGAAGACCTTCATAGAACCAGTTGTACTGAACTATTACTAGATCAATCAGCTTGATAAACTACTCATTTACCTTGGGAGTGCAAACTTCACGTTAATGGATAAATAAGAATTATGAAGACTAAGCCTCAAATCTTTTACAAGATATGACTCCCCTCACTTATTTAGCTTCAATACTGAGTTGTTTGCACATTAGCTATATCTGGATATATCTTCTCTCTATTAAACGAGTCACTGCATATGAAAGTAAGGTCACGGCACCAGCAATCTCAGCTGAAACTAAAAATAGTAAAAGGTCCGGGTTAATCCTTGCGATGGCTAGAGCCACGCTGGGAGGTAGAACGTAGGGTATCCAGATCATGTTAACTGTTCCAGAGTGAAGCCCTACACCTCCTGAGAACACTGTTAGCATTTCCCTGAACTTGACGTCAGTGCCTCGGCCCTTGAAAAGTTTTTTACCAGGGTAATACGCGTTTTGAATAA
>NZ_JAKNCW010000031.1:0-11908 GCF_022064045.1 Metallosphaera javensis (ex Hofmann et al. 2022)
TGCTTAAAACCCTTTACCTTGAGGTGGGTGATACCAAGAAACTGTTCAGCCTGAGGTAAGTTCCGAAAAGTGCTACAGGGGCTTTGGAACACCGCTCTGCAGGGGTAATCCAAACCTGTAGGTGGCGGTGCTACCGCTCACCACACCCAAAAAAGAGTACCCGACGAATGCTGCCACTATAACGAGCATGACCACAAACCATATTTTTTCCCAATCTCTGTGCTCGGACAATTTTCCTCAATCTAGGTAAACGCAAAATAAAGTTAAAAAGCTTTTCTCCTTTATTACAATATAAAGATTGTCTTAGAATCGTAAGAAAAATTTACACTGCATTTTTCCTCATTAATAGGTAGAACGCTATCCCTCCCACTATGGCTATTGCGGCTAGGCCAAAACCGAAGACGTCCTCAAAACCAATACTGCTTACGGAAGCGTAGGTGGAAGCTAGGAAGGCTATCATGTTACTTCAGGATTAAACAACATAAAATCAATTAAAAGCTTTTCTATGAAGATCTGAAATAACCCTGTGAGAAAAGAAGACTGGGCAAAAAACCTTAGCTTTGGATTGCGTATGGAGTGGTCACTGAGGACGAGGAGATAAGGACTCCCCACATCCCGGCTGCCGCATGACCGCTGATTCCGCAGGCAAACCAGTATATTCCCGCAGGGATCATGGCTGAGGCCGTTGCCGTCTGACCGCTGGATATACCCACGTTCATGTAGTTGGAGGTCGTTGTTCCCGCTGCCAGGATGATGGTCCCGTCCTGGCCAACGTCATCTCCTGGAGTTGCCGTGGTGTTCTGGATGATGAGGAAGTTGTGTTCCAGGCCCTCTTGGTTGGTGAAGTGAACCACGACCGTCCAGCCAGCTGGGATGTAGATGTGAAGTTGTCCGTTGCTGGTTCCGTTGAAGTTGAAGGGTTGGCCTGAGCTGGAGGCAACTATGTAGAGGAAGACGGTCTTGTTGGCGGAGTTGTAGGGAAGTGGAGTGGCGCCTGGGGGTAGTGATGTGGATGTGGTGGACGTAGAGGTCGTAACATTTGAAACAGTGACAGAGGTCTTAGTGGTAGAAACTTCACCTAATAACTTGGCGTTATGAACCGTGGGCACTGGAAAGTTAACTATGGAAAAATTATACGAGAGAAAACCTATCATAAATGCCGTTCCTGCAAATATTAGGACAATGATTGCAACTCCGATTTTGCTCATGAGCTATCGTTTAGATAGTGATTAATTTGGTATATATATTTTAGCTTTACAAAGAACAAGTTTTTAATAACTAAAAGAGCTAAATTGAGAGAAATAAAAAACCTTAGCTTTGGATTGCGTATGGAGTGGTCACTGAGGACGAGGAGATAAGGACTCCCCACATCCCGGCTGCCGCATGACCGCTGATTCCGCAGGCAAACCAGTATATTCCCGCAGGGATCATGGCTGAGGCCGTTGCCGTCTGACCGCTGGATATACCCACGTTCATGTAGTTGGAGGTCGTTGTTCCCGCTGCCAGGATGATGGTCCCGTCCTGGCCAACGTCATCTCCTGGAGTTGCCGTGGTGTTCTGGATGATGAGGAAGTTGTGTTCCAGGCCCTCTTGGTTGGTGAAGTGAACCACGACCGTCCAGCCAGCTGGGATGTAGATGTGAAGTTGTCCGTTGCTGGTTCCGTTGAAGTTGAAGGGTTGGCCTGAGCTGGAGGCAACTATGTAGAGGAAGACGGTCTTGTTGGCGGAGTTGTAGGGAAGTGGAGTGGCGCCTGGGGGTAGTGATGTGGTGGACGTAGAGGTCGTGTTGGTTGAAGTTTTTGTCGTGTTTGTAGTGGTTACAGTCATATTAGAAGTGCTTGAAACAGATACGTTCTGAGCAGGAAGTGTGGTAGTAACATTGCCCACATTTATGGGAGTGGACCTAACTGCTATATAATACGCTGCTACGGCAACTAGGATTATAGCTATCACTATCGCGACTACCATGGGAGTATCTATCTTTGCCATTAACACACTACAACGAAGCCGTTTTAAAAATCTTTTCATTATATACTATAATTTGTTGATTTAGTTCCTTGAATAATGCATGAATTATCAGGCAAATGAAAACGCCATAGCGAATTGTAGTGTGTGGAGTATCTGTTTAGCGACGTCTTCGGTTCTCTTTCAATTGGACATCTAGCAGAAACTTAGAGGCCTTTGATTACAGTAACTCCACACACTATAGCGAATTGTCTGACCTCAGGCAAAACAAGGGAGGCAACATCTATTGCTTGATACCCTTTTCGCGACTTCCCATTTTTTCCAGTACTCTCATGTTGGACTCTATCTTGGAAATCCATTTGTTCATATCCTTGAGACTCAGGTATAAGATTACCAGAGAACCCAAGGGTAGCCCGAAATAGGATAAAACGAAAAAGACAGGAGAGGCCAATACGCCAAGCAAGGAGTATATGGTCCCGGAGGCCACGCCTACAATATACACAATTATAGAGGGTAGGGAAAGGCAACACGACGTTCCTGACACGATGGCAATAGTGGGTAAAGCTGTCAGGATTGCCAGAGACCGTTTATAGTCCTTGATCAGCCTCCTCAAGTACATTAACCTAGATACGTTTGCCCCGAGTAGTAGAGAAAGGAGTATCCCCATGAAAAGCGAGTAGGGAATGGTGTCGCTTTCAAAGGGACCTATGAACACCCAAAATCCCAGACTCGTGGAGACCCAGTACGGGAAAAGAATGGGAGACGTGGGAACTGAGACACCAAATCCTGCGGACAAGAAAGGATAGATGGAGAGCTTCTGTCCTAAGCCCTCAGCTAAAACAACATTATAGAAGATTCCGTATAGAAGAACATGAAATGTCAGATAAACGACCGAGCTAATTATATATGCTATACCTTTCTTTACTTTCAAAAAGGTTTCTTCATAAAAGGGCACTGGGACAGCTATGCCAACCCCTATCCAGAATGTTACACTTGATATAATTGAAAGGGGGATGTAACCATGTTTTTCTAAGCTCAGCATATATGTAATTAAACTCAGTGAAAGGAGAATCGGAAACAGCGTTCGTCGAAGATTTGCCCACTTCATAGATATTGAATTAGAGTGTAAACTAATAAAGCACCCTTAACTCTAGCATGTAGTGTGAAAGACCCGCGTTAGAAAACGGTTTAGTAAGGCCATGGTATCACGAGGACAAGGCCAAGTTTTACAGGAAAATCACGTATTACTCCACATCAAATCAACCCAATTCATTGTCTTTTTTAATTGAAAATAAATTAAATTTAGTAAATACAAGATCTAAAAATATGTTCTGACCAACATATATGTTAAATCTTATTTAAGAAAAAACATCTTTTTTAATCGAACGAAAATGAGCAAGGACAAAGACAAGGGCTCGGTTGACCCGAACAGAAGAGCTGTGGTTATTGGTGGAGCCGCAGCAGTGGCGGGAGTCGCAGCAGGTATAGTTATAGGAGGTAACGCTTTTCCAAGGCTTCTCAAGGAGACGGTTATCGAGAAGCAACCGGAGGTAGTAACCAAGACTGTAACTCAAACCCAGACGGTACAGGTTCCAGTTCAGCAAACTTATCAGAAACAGATGGTGGCAAACTATAACTCTCTCACAGTGGGATCTCCTGTTACCACCACGTATATGGGATATCCCATAACCATAGTGAGAACAGGTGTAAAGTCCGTGGGAGGAGTGGGACCCAACGGAGATGTGGTGGCCTTTAGTAACGTTTGCGTCCATATGGGAGGACCTGTCCAGTACGACCCCAAGACAAATTGTGGAGTGTGCCCATATCATTACTCTCAGTACGATTTCACTAGGGGAGGAATTCAGGTTATAGGACACCCAAACCAGTTCCTTCCGCAGGTCATCCTAGAATATGACAGCACCACAGGCAACATATACGCACTGGGCTTCAACAGACTGCTGTATGGTGTATATGATAACATAGCCCAGGCGCCATCGTCCTCCTCATCCTAGCTTGAAAAATAATCACTAGACTAGCAAATAATAATTGAGGTAGGATATTTTATCATTTTTTCTATTTTAGTTAAGCTTATAGGCCATTGGTCGGTGTAGTTTTCTCCAAACTATCAGTGATATTTTGCATGTTTAATTAGGTGAAAGTTTTTAATTAGATGGTTAATCTTAGGACTATGAGCAATTATATCTACAGGCTAACGGTTTTAGCGATCGGCTTTCTCCTGACAATAGTGGGGATAGAGGGGGATAACCCGGCTCTGTCTGGATTCGGAAGTTTTGTGCTGTGGATGTCTATACTTGTTACGTTGATTAACCTGTTGAAGGGCCCGATTCAGGTACTGAGTAAGAATATTAGAATATCTACAGTCGGGGTATTTACTTCGTATGTTGTAATCCATTTTCTCGTATATAGTATTGCGATAGAGAAACTCTTAACGGAAATTTATGGGCAACTTTTTTCAATATCTTCACCATTCCTCACCATTTCCATTACTCCCTTCTCCGGAGACGTGGCCCTAAGTTTAGTTTATAACCTGATCTTCAATCCCTCAGTGGTGATGGGTTTCCCTCCAAACTTCTACATAGAGCTCTCCATGTATGCCATTGTGATGGGTATAGTAATAGCGATCCTAGTGACTGCAACCATAGTTAAGGTTATGGAGCTTTTCGGAAGGTTCAGGAAAATGAGGACAATTCTTCTTGCGCCCCTGCTCGGCGTAATAGGAGGTGGAAGTTGCTGTATTTCCATCCCTCTCATACTGAGTTCAGCTATACCCGCAGCCAACATCATTCTTGTATCTCCCGTTGGGGGCACTTCTCTCCTTATTGCCTACGTTGCATTACCGCCTCTCACGGCACTTGGACTCGGTTACCACTTCAGGGTATTAACGCCCAGACCTCCCAGGAGCATGAGACTGAGGGACCTAGATCCACGTAGGACCTAGATCCTTTTCCACATCTTTATAATCACGATAAATAATATATTTTCCATGAAAACCTCTGTTCAATACTTGGTTATAGGGAGTGGAGTGTCTGGTTATCACGCGCTGGACGAATTTGCGAGTAGTGGACCCAAGGTAGACGTGATGATGGTAACAGGCGATCGCTCACTTCCCTACGATAGACCTCCGCTATCCAAGGAGTACATGAGAGGTGAAATTGAAAGGGATTCCATTTTCTTCAGTCTACCAGAAGGGTACAGGGAAAGGATAATCACAGGTGTTAACGTGGAGGAGATAAGGGGAAATGTGGCATATCTGGACAACGGGAGTGAAATTGAGTTCCAAAGGGCGTTGATTGCCACAGGAGGGAGGCCCAGAAAACTAAACGTACCTGGAGGAGATAGGGTAAACTATCTCAGGACGCTGGAAGACGCGGACAGGATAAGAGAGAAGGCCAAAACCTCGAAATCAGCGCTGATAGTGGGTGCAGGATTCATAGGAATGGAAGCTGGCGCGAGTCTTACTAAGCTGGGAGTTCAGGTGCAGATGGTGGAGGTTAAACCGTACATCTGGAGCACCTTCGTGGACGAGAAGGTCTCAAGGTTTTTCCAGGAGTACTTCGAGAGGAGGGGAGTAAGGTTCATCCTTAACGAATCGGTGAGCGGATTTGAGGAAAGAGGAAAGTTGAGGGCAATGTTAAGTGGCGGAAGGGAGATTGAGGCTGATCTCGTCCTTGTGGCTACTGGCATTCAACCCAATGTGGAACTGGCGGAGAGAAGCGGTATTTCGGTAAATAACGGGGTTCTGGTGGACAGGTTTCTGAGAACAAGTAAGGAGAACATTTACGCCTCAGGAGACGTTGCCAGCATAGAGGACCCGGTTAGTGGGAAGAGGAGGAGAATTGAGCACTGGAATAACGCTGAGTACACGGGGAGACTAGCTGCAAGAAACATGATGGGAAAGGAAGAGGAGTATGACTTCCTCTCCACTGTATGGTCAGACATATTTGATCTTCACATAGAGTCCGCAGGGGAGACCACGGGATATGACGAGTATGTTATAAGAGGGACCATGGAAAATGGGTCATTTAACGTGATATATCTCAAGGCAGGTCTGGTGAATGGGTATGTTGCAGTTAATAGGCCTGGCGATGAGCTTGAGGCGCTAAATTCCATTATAAGGGAGAGGAAGGAGATGAATCCATCGAAGCTGAAGGACGAGAACAGTGATCTGAAGCCTTAGGTTTTTAATCTACACGGGGTTCTCTCTCATATGAGTTTTCTGAGGGACAGAGCCGAAGAATTTCTGGATAATGCCAAGTACAATCTGAATAAGGGTTACTATAACTTGACCCTATTCGATGTGGAGCAATTTATTCAGTTATATGCGAAATTTCTCATTTACTTGAAGGCCGGTGACTTCCCAAAGTCTCATAACGTTCTTTCGCTCCTGGAGAAAATAGAGAATCTGTATGGAGATAGATGTAACTTAAACTTGTTTAGAAAGGAAAACAGGGACCTCCTCTATGTGATCTATTTCTCTTACACGCAGGGAAGATATTTTGGAACCATGTTCTCTAGGGAAGACGCCGAGAGGGCCGTCTCGCTTGCCAACAAGTTCAAGGAGCTGGGACAATGTCTGATTACCTCGTAAGGCTGGCCAAGGAGAGAGAGGAGGCATTTTCGAGGCTGAATGAGTTCCTGAGCAGGATCAAGGAATTCGTGATCTCAAGGGATAAACAGGGTAGGGTTATCCTTTTCGGAAGCGTTGCAAGGGGAAATCCAAGGCCAGATAGCGACATAGACGTTCTAATAATTTCAGATGTTCTGGGAAAGGACGTGAAAACCAAGGCAGGAACCATGGGAGAGGTGATGGAGATGCTGAACAACGAAATCTTTGAGATCCACGTGGTTACGACGCGCGAATACGAGACATGGTACAAGAGATTTATGGATGTGTGGATTGAGGTTTAGTTCACTGAACAAAACTCCAGAGAGCCACACTGACGCTGTTCATTGCCATTCCCAGGGCTGCGTACTCGGGTGGTAGCACCAGGGGATAGAGCATGCCGGCTGCTATGGGTACTAGAACAGCGTTGTAGGTAAGGGCCCATGCTATATTTTCCTTGATCTTCCTCACGGTCCTGTGGGACTGCCTCAACAGGAAGGGTAAAGCAGTAAGGCCTGGAATGACCACGTCCCCTGCATACTTGGCTATATCCGTACCAGTGGCAACTGCTATCCCCACATCCGCCTCCTTCAGGGCCTGAGCGTCGTTGATCCCATCCCCCACGAACGCAACTCCACCCTCTTCTCTAAGTTGCCTCACGAGTTCCACCTTATCCTCGGGGGTCAGGCCCTTCCTCAGTTCCACTCCTAGCTCTGAGGCAATCCTATCGGCGTACATGCTTGAATCCCCCGTAGCAATAATCACCCTGAACCTTGTTCTTAGCTCCTCCACAACTTCCCTTACTCCCTCCCTCATCTGATCGTTTAACCAGAAATCTCCACCAACTTTCCAGTTGACGCACACGCTCACGTCTCCACGGGGTTCGCCCTCGCAGTTCTTCTTGACTAGATCTGGTCTTCCAACCAAAACGTCCTGTCCATCCACCTTCCCGTAAACTCCCCCATCCATTTCCGTAAATCCCTCCACCCTGTGGGAGGAACTTGAAAGGGAAGCTATGGCCTTGCCTACCGGATGGCCACTCAGCTTCTCCAGCGACGAGGCAAGCTCTACAGCCCCCTGGATATACTCCTGGAACCTCTCCACGACGATCTCTCCCCTCGTGATAGTCCCGGTCTTGTCCAGGACTAGCGTCTTAACCTTCCCAAGTTTCTCGAGACTCTCCCCGTTCTTCACAACTATCCCCTTTCTCAGAAGCTTCCTGATCCCAACCATCACCGCCATGGGAGTGGCTAGACCAAACCCGCAGGGACACGCCGAGGCGAGAACGGCAACTGCTATGAGGACTGAGAAAGTCAGGGTCTCATGCATCGCATATAACCACAAGGCAAACGAGATCAGGGCAATCCCGATGATTGTGGGAACGAACACCGCTGAAATCCTGTCCGCGAGTCCCTGGATTGGTATTCTCACTGCCTCCGCCTCCCTCAACGCCTCAATGACCTGGGATATGTAGGTCCTCTCTCCGGCTCTGGTGAGGTACACCTTAAGGAAGCCTGAGGTCAGGGTGGATCCACCTATAACCGGATCTCCCTTCACTTTTTTCACGGGAAGGGGCTCTCCGGTGTATATGGACTCGTTGACGTATCCTTCTCCTTCATCCACAACCCCATCCGCTGGAATGACCTCGCCTGCCCTCACCAGGACCACATCGCCCACCTTCAGCTTCCTGGAGTCCACCACTTCACCGTTAGCCTTGGTGGCCTTAACTGATTGCAGGCTCACGACCTCACTGCTGGTCCTTTCCTTTATGTAGGCCTCGAGCGTTTTACCTGCAAGGATGAACGTGACCAGGAGGGAGGCAGAATCGAAGAAGTATCCTGAGTGAAGAAACAGGAGGGAGATTACACTGTAGACCCATGCAGTCAGCGAGGAGAGCGAAACCAGGACATCCATGTTTGTGGTCCTGTTCCTCAGTGCCCTGTAAGCTCCAGTGTGGAATCTCATTCCTGCAAAGAAAACCACGGGGATGGAAAGGATGAGCTGAAGGAGTGGGATGTTTATCAGAGTGAGGGGAGAGATCACGGCTCCAACAAGCAGGCGGAGAGCTAAGTCCTTGAAGTCGCTTGATCGGGATAATTTCTCCTCCTTAATCTCTATCCTGTAACCACGCCTCTCCAGCTCCTGCTGTATCTTCTCCGAGGAGGTGGTGACGGGGTTGTACTCCACAATGACCAGACCTGAGGTTGGGTTAACCCTCGCGTAAACCACCCCCTCAATCCCCTCCAGGATGTCCACCAGCCTGTGGGACTCCTCCTCGCTCACCCTGACCCTTCCTGTGAACTTCTGAAGGGCCACATCATATCCGGCCCTCCTTACTGCGTCCACCACTTCCTTGAGTCTTGCCCCCTGCAGGATAACCCTTGCGTTTCCGGAGGCCAGGTTTACCTTGGCGTCCTGAACCCCCTTAACTCCTGAGATCGCCTTGGTTACAGTTACCTCGCAGGTGGCGCAATGCATGCCCAGGATCTTGAGTTCCTCTTCCTTCTTCAGCCTGAGGGACTGGTCAGTGCCCATGGGGCATTCCCCTTGGGCCACCCTTGAGATAGGACTCCGGGTCCTTCTCAAAGGCAGTCTTGCAGTGCGGACTGCAGAAGTAATACATCTTTCCCTTATACATTGTTCTGTAGGTCGAGGTTTCCTTCACTTCCATTCCACAGACGGGATCCATCATAATATCTCTAGATAGTATCCTGTTGAAAGCTTAAATATACATTGTATTCATTGTCTATTGTTTCCCGTAATAGGGAATCAGAATGACATAATAACATCGTAATACGAGGGATAATCTTGACAGATGTAAACTCATTAAGCGAACTGGAGTACAAAGTGCTAACCTACCTGAGGGAAGACTCTAGGACTAGTTCCAGTAAGTTGGCTAGGGAACTTGGAGTCAGTAGAGCCACAGTGGCCAAGATTCTCCAGTCCCTCAGGGAAAAGGGAATAAAGTTCACTGTGGATTTTTACGAGGAGGGGAAGCTGACAGTCTTCGCTGTGGCGAGCGCTTGCGCTGAGGGGGCTGAGTGTTACAGGTTAATTGACGGCAAGTTCATGGTTACCATCACGGGAAGCATGGAGCAGGTGGAGGAAGTTTTGTCCAAGTTGAAAACGGAGAGGTACTTCATTGCGGTGCAGAAAGTCGGCTCCACAAGAGTTAGACGATCCAGTTTAAGGTGCGATTACTGTGGTGGGGAGATAGCAGGAGAGCCCCTGCTGGTCAGGAGAGGAAAGAAGGTATACTACACCTGCTGTAGGACCTGTCAGACGCAACTCGCCAAGAAGTTGAGGACGGAGAAGGGAGAGGGGAACCATGATCCTGATGGGCCTGGTCCGGACTTTGGTGTATCGCGTTAAGGTCTCCTAAAATTCACAATAATATGTAACCCAGTTCCGGGGGCACGCCCAGGACACACGAATAACCCTCGTGAAGAATGCACTACGCGCAAAATATCATGTAGTGCTTTACGGATTTTAACGTAGTGAGATATTCTTCAAGAAAATCCATACCAAAACGAAAATCGTTCATAGATGAGCGATGTCATTGATCTTAAAGATAAAATTTAACTGGAAGATCCTTGGACAGATCTGAAAAACTTTTAGGTAAAATGGACTTGAAGGGATTTTCAGGAAAGTACTAATCATGATAAGTTAATCAAGTTAAACTTTATTATCTCTCTTAAACAATTTCTATTTGTGGAAGTGCTGATTAAGAACGTTGATAGGGAACTCTACAGACAGTTAAAGGGGTTTAGGTCTCATTGAATTTCATGTACTTTGTATTCAATTCTCGACCCTTGGAGTTCACCGAAGTCGCGGATTAACCCGTTCATCCTTCTCACTCCCATTAGGGGGATAACCCCACTCACCTTACGGTGAGGAAACCCCCACATCTTGAGGTTGAATTTAGATAAGAACCTCTTCATAATGTTAAGTGAAGCATTGAATTGCCTATCAAGGGTGAACCCGCACCTCCCGCACCTGAAGGTCTTGCCAACCGTTCGGGAAACCCATCCACATCTGGGGCAAGACCTGGATGTGAGGTGCGGGTTCACTTCCACCACTTTACAACCGTATAGAGGAGCCTTGTATTTCAACGTGTTAACTAACTTCCTCCAAACAGTCCTAGATAACTTTTTGGATAAAGACTCACTAGCATTACCAAACATACCTTGCTTATTTAACTTTTCGAAGACCAGAACATGATTATTATACAACTCGAGGATGAAGTTAGCCAGCTTGTTAATCAAATCATTAACCCTATTCCTCTCACGATGAGAGTACTTCATCAAGAGTCTCCTACCACCCTTCAACTTCTTAGAGGCTACAGACTGTACCTTAGCCCTCTTCATCTGCATGACGTACTTCAAGGAGTAAAGTTGCTTCAGAGAGATCGTGATGAATTTCTCGCCATCGTAACCGTCGAGTGAAAAGAGATTAGAATCAAATGCAACAGTTTCAGGTGGCGTGGTTGTTGGTGATTCTTTTCTGAACACCAGGTACACTTTATCCTCCTTGATCACCGGTTCTGTTAACTCCATTTCCTCAACTCTTTCAGAGAACCAGCTTCCGTCCCAGGAATACGTGATGTATTCGTGTGGTTTCACGGTTATCCTCACGCTCTTACCGAGGACTTTCCTCAACGTGGTTTTCACCCTCACGTAACCCTTCCTCACAAGCGGTGGTTTGAACTTGCTTCTCCCCTTCTCAAATCTCCTCCTCCAGGAGTCAAGGATAGAGTACACGTCGTGAATTGCCTGGTCAACGCAGTGTTTTGCCAGTCCTTGCGCATTCTCTTTCATTAGGTCTCTCAACTCCCTGTATATTTCCTTCTTTTTTGGTAGCTCGACTCTTCCTTTCTTCACGTTAACTTTGCTGAACACGTACTTTATTCCTCTGTTCAGTAAGTTCACGTATGCACGAATTAGTTCTTTGCTTCTCTCCTCCTCATTTCTTATCGCATACGTTAAATGTATGTATTCTTTTTCTGGCGTAAAGGTTTTAATTCTTAAGTTCTTCAACACATTTCTTCACCTTTTCACGCTCATGACCTCTCGTTCTGCCAGAGAACGAGACTAGGATACTGATCAAGTCTTCGATTAGTTCCTGTTCTGGATCCTCTTTTTCGAGCACCACTATCTCGCAACCGTGTGCCCTGCACACCTCCTCAAGTATCTCAAATCCGAATCTCACCAGCCTGTCCTGGTGGGCCACGACTATTTTGCTCACCTCGTTGTTTAGTATCATTCTGAGTAGTTTCTGGAACCCTTTTCTCCTCATGTTCAATCCAGATCCCATATCAGT
>NZ_JAKNCW010000032.1:0-9504 GCF_022064045.1 Metallosphaera javensis (ex Hofmann et al. 2022)
CCAAAGAGGACGCCAAGAACTTCGCCACCAAGGACGACCTGAAAAACCTGGTAACCAAAGAGGACGCCAAGAACTTCCTCACGAAGGATGACGCCAAGAACTTCGCCACCAAGGACGACATTAAAAGGCTTGAGGTCGTCATTACAGGACTTGGAGCAAGATGGGGCCTACTCAGCGAGGAATCCTTTAGGGAAGGCGTCAGGGAGATAATGGAAAGTGAAGGCATCAAGGCGACCAGGGAGGTCCTTTACGACAAAACAGGCGAGGTCTATGGGGAGCCTTCTGACGTGGAGTACGACTTGATAGTGAGGGACGGAAGTATCTTGATGGTGGAAATAACTTCCTCATTGAAACGTGGTGATTTGCCCGTCATCAAGAGGAAAAGGGAACTGTACGAGAGAGTAAGGAACGTCAAGATTTCCAGAGTCCTCGTTATCACTCCATTCATTCACGACAAGTATCCCGATAGGGTAAAGGCCATGGCTGGCGATATGGGAATCGACATAATTCAGCCATCGTCCATAGGAAATCAATCCGTTACCTGAATTTCACGGGTGAAGTAACCTTTTACCTTACTCCTGGATAGAATTCTAACCTCAAAGTCCCCGCATAGTCCAATTATTCCCCATCTTCTTCAATAAAATTGGTCACAATCGAAAAGTATATTTTGGGCAATCCATATTATATAACTTTAGGATGGTTACTTATGGATGATGTAAATAAGAAAATAATTCTGTACCTGATGAGGGACTACAGGTACTCGCAAAGGAAGATCGCAAAGGAACTGAACATATCTCCCCCTGCAGTTAATTACAGGGTTGAGAGGATGGCCAAGGACCTTATTATAAAGAGGGTTGCGCTTTACGTTAACCCCAACTTTTACGGGAAGTATCACGGTTACGTGGCCTTTCCCAACACCAGAGACTGGGACGGGGAGTACGTATTCAAGGTTAAGTGCATTGAGCACGTTAATGTATACGAGATAGAGGCGGAGAGCAGGGAGGGATTGAAGACCAAGATTAATGAGATGTCGTCAAAGCTGGGAGAACCAACCATGGTTTATATCCCCGAGCAAACTCCCTACAACCCGTCGACCTTCGATCTCAGGCTTCTCTCAGTCCTCAAGGAGAACCCCACAATGACACCTGTGGAGCTCAGCGAGAGGTTGAAGGTCTCCTCCAAGACCGTTAGGAGGCACCTGAGGTATCTCTATAAGAAGGAGTTCATAAGGCTGGTTCCCATAGTGGATCTGGACAAATCGGGCGTTATCATGTACGCCGTTTTCACAAAAAAGGTTGAGATAGCTAAGAAGTTCTTCCAGTCCACTCTGTTCAGGGAAGTATCGGACAAGGAGGCCGGGGTATTTGTGAATATAGGGAACTCTATACAGGAGGTATGGGATAAGGTCAGCAAGTTTAGGGAGTTTGACTCAGAGGCAGATCTGATGATAGCCCAATCCTATGATGTAGCTTAATCTGGACTTTACCTGGAGTTCTCCATCTTTCCACGGAGACAAGGCTGAGTTTTCTGTGGGTGTCTGAATCATTTTAACGGGAAATGGGGTGACTATTCAAACAGGGGCTTACGATTCACGACGAGGTGCGTAATTGTCGAAAAGGTACTGATTTCCTGACGTCTCTATGCCCCGGGTAGACAGTATCTTCCAGGTTCTCTCAGGTAATATTAAGCCCTCTCTTAAAAAAGGTTTTACCACAAGTATTACTATGTGAGTTACGCTTTCATCCGGGATAACAAGGTTTTCCTGCTGTCCAATGGCACACTTACTGAGATAAACGAGAAAATTAAGGTCAAGGACACCGTGATAGGTTACGTGGTATCTGAGGAAGGGAACAGGATCAGGTTCACCAAGGTTCCGGTGCACGACTGTTCCAAGCTTCCCGTCTTCTCCGGAGTGTTGAAGGAGACTTCGCTAGATCGATCCGTGGCCGTGCTGGAATCCTCTGAGTCCGCCTGCATTCTGTTCAATCCCCCTCCCCTGAAGCCGGGACTCACATATGACGTGGTGGGAGGGAGAGTATTCCTGAGAGGTGACAAGAGATCTATCATGGACGCCATGGATCAGTATGACGTGGTTAAGTTCGCCCTGGAGAGATACGATGACGAGGAGGTGAAGAGGAGAGGAGTTATCTCCCTGGTCAAGCTCGAGAAATGCGAGGAGGCCATCTCCCTTTACACTTCCCTCAAGGAGAAGGATCCCGAGGAATCGCTTGCAGTGGCGGAGTGCTTTGAGAAGACAGGGAGGGAACTTGAGGCGCTGAAGATTTACTCCTTCTTCTCGGAGGAGAAATACAGGGAACTTGAGGGCAAACTCATAGCAAGGGCGAACTCCCTGATAGCCGAGTTTGAGAAGCAGGGCAACCCCAAACTTCTGGTGGAGGCGCTAAACGTTATTCCCACATACGATCTACCTGCGGTGAAGCTGGGCTTCCATTACCTGGGAAAGAACAAGGTGGATGAGGCCATAAACATGTTTGAGGAGGCCCTCCGCAGGAACAGGAACTTCCAGAACCTGGTTATCCTGGGATCAGCTCTTCTCAGGAAGGATCCCAAGAGGGCCCTGGATGTCCTGGATGAAGCGCAGAGGATCAGGAGAACCGCTCCCCTGGCCTACCTCAGGGGGAGAGCATTTGAGGAGCTCAACTCTCCTCCCAACGCAATGAGGGAGTACCTCTATGCCTGCAGGGAGGGAGTAGTGGAGGCCTGCTCCAAGGCTCTCCCCGCAACCAGGCAGGAGTTTGACCCCGATCAGTGGATTGGCTACGTGCTGTACGGCTACGAGATCAGAGCCGTTCTGGGAAGGGGAGGCATGGGTTACGTTCTCCTTGCGGAGAAGAACGGGAAACAGTACGCCATGAAGGTGATGAAGAGGGAGTACAGAATGGACGAGTTCCTCTATGAGGTCGCCAAGATGCAGGAGATCTCCAGCGGTTCCAGGAACATGGTGAGGATCCTCGCCAACTTCATAGACGAGAACTGGACCGACTACTACGGCTCTCCCCCTGCCATAGTGATGGAGTACATGGCCGGGGGTGATCTCAGGAGGATACTCGCCGATGAGGAGTACTCGTCATTGAGGCACTCGGTGAGGTGGGGAGAGGTGGTGGCACTGATCTACTCCCAGGTTGCGGAGGCTGTGATTCACCTGCATAAGCAGGGTTACGTACACGCAGACATAAAGCCGTCCAATATCCTGTTTGACAGGGCCCTCTCCAGGTATGGGGAGGAGGCGGAGAACCAGCTCCTAAGGGGCGAGGTGGTGCCCAAGCTCTCGGATTTCGGTAGCTCCATCAGGGTTGGATCGCCGGTGATTCACTACACCCCCTATTACGCCCATCCCAAGCAGAGGTTTGGAGGGAGGGCAGAGACCAGCATGGACGTGTATTCCTTTGCAGTGTCCATGTACGTAACCCTAACCAACAACTTCCCCTATCCGGAGTGGCTGGAGAGGGAACTGGAGGAGGCAATCCTTTCCCCCGAAAAGAGGGCTGATGCGCTGAAGGATTTCTACTCCGTGGAGCCCAGGATGGACTACGTTCCTCAGGAGTTCAGGGAGATCATCCTCTCGGGACTAAGGGGAGAGGTGAGCATGGAACAGATTAGGAGGGAGGTATTGTACGTGGCGAAGTATGACTATAATTTACCTGTGGAGGTAAGCGTATAACTAGTTTCTCTTCAGCTAAAGCTTCCTCTTTCATGATTTATGACTGGCAAGACAACGGAGGGGCCTGACTCGGCTTGGTGTATTTCATGTTAAAGGCTCCTTAATACGACAATGGGGACACGGAGGGTTTTGGACTAGGACACATATTCGCGACAAGGAGAATTTGATCTGCTCTTGCACCTAGGGCCCACACGAACCCAGTTAAAAACCGTGGAGACTTTGGGTCATGGCACTTACCGCAACTGAAAACCAGTAGGCTCCGAACCTATTTTACCCGTTCATCATAACATCACACTCAACTTATATAGCGCGTGACGTATAATTTCCTATGCAACAGTCGGAAAGGGGGCTGGCCATATTTCTACCGGCTGAGGTCGTGTATGAGGACGGAGAGAGGGATGTTCTCTCTGAGGATTTTGTTTCCGCCGAGGGAAATTTGAGATTGTTCGTGCCCCCCTCAAAGCTGGAATCTATTGTTGACGCCCTCGAAAGCCAAGGATTCAGGGAACTGAACCGAAAAGACGGGGAAAGGATTTTATCTCAACGACTATACAATATTTGGGAACTGGTAATTATCATACACGGAAGGTGTCAAGTGATTACTTGCGCGAGAGTAATATGGACGTCTCCACTCAATACATCTCCGTTCCCTCAATTTACGAGGTATTCGACTTTTACAAGCATGTTTACCCTTTTCTTCATATATATAATTCGAAAAAGAAAAAATGGATAATTTCAGTCGATAAAAACTACGAATTCATATTGAAGTCACCTCTCTCCTTGACCCCATGGATGGCTGTGAGCATCATTCTCACGGCGGTACCTGGAGTGGGTTCCATGGCCTACGCATTGTCGAGGCTGAAAAAGGTTGATCAAGGGGAGATTTGATGAACTCTCACGTATTGGAATCGAAGGGGCCCTTAGGATAGGGGATAGGCAATTACGAACTTTCCTTATACTTGATACAGGTTTCAGCGGACCCTACGACCTGCTAATTCCACCCTGGGCGAGCCGTGAGCTCGGCTTGGAAAGCTGTAATGACATCACCACGTTAAGAATAACTTCAGGTGAAGTGAAGGCATGTGTAGTGGATCTAGAACTTTACCTCGACGGATTAAAGTATGTAGTCAGAGCATTAATACCTGGGTATAGGTCAGACTCGGTTCTTATGTCCATCAATCTTATGAGCAGAATTTCTAGAAGAGTCATCATTGATTTTCAAGATAAGGAAGTTAATGTGGAACTTCAGGAATCGCACTGAGACGAAAGAAGCCTATTTCACCTGTCAACAGATGACTTTGCCAATTTCAGGGCGGTACAGGGTTGGGCCATCCTCACGGATCTCTCAGGGAACCATGTGGACGATCCACGCTGAATAAAGTCAAATGCCTGCTCCATCTTAACAAGGTTAACGGGGACGCGCTGACCATTTAACAGGAAATCCTTTTAGGTATAATCACGAGATTATCCCATGATAGTTAAAACGTTGATGAACCCGAATCCTCCAGTGATCTCCGTAACCGACGGACTCAAGGAGGCCTTCAGGAGGGTTAACGACCGTGGACTGGGAAGGGTTATCGTGGCAGATGAGGTGGTGAAGGGAATCCTCTCCACGAGGGATCTCCTCTCCATCCTCATGAGCTTCTGCCCCTCCGCGTGCACACAGGCCGACCTCTACAAGATGGGGGTAACCCAAGCCTCAGGTTACATGACCGTGAACCCCATGACTGTGGGCGAGGATCAGGACGCCCTCGAGGCAATCACCATCATGGTTACCAGGAACTTCGGCTCCCTCCCCGTAGTTAATGCGTTGAGGAGGCCCGTGGGGCTGGTTACGGAGAGGGACTTCCTCCTCATGTTTCAGGACCTAGACCCCATGTTCTCAGTGTCAGGTTTCGTCACGCCCAGGGTTAACACCGTGTTCCGGGACACCCTCCTGGAACAGGCAGTGAGGATGATGCTGAGGAGAGGGTTCAGAAGGCTACCTGTGACGGACGAGGACGGGAAAGTGGTGGGAATGGTCACAGCTGCAGATGCCGTGAAGGCGGCAGCGAAGGCGGTGGAGAAACTTGAGCCGGAGCTCTTCTTCGGAAGGAGGATCAGGGAGATCATGAAGACCCCAGTGGTGACAGTGGAGGAGGACAGGTCCGTTAATGAGGCAGCAGCCCTCCTTATCACCAAGGGGATCGGCGCCCTCCTGATCCTGGACAAGGAGGGGAGGGCCAAGGGGATAGTGACGGAGAGGGACCTCCTCATAGCCCTTCATTATCAGCTTCATCTCCCCTTCGCCAAGGGTAAGAGTCGCGCATGAAGCTAGTGATCACCGAGAAGCCCAGCGTTGCGCTGGACATAGCCAGGGCCCTGGGAAGGCCCGTGAGGAGACAGGGCTACCTTGAGGTTGGGGAATACCTGGTAACGTGGACCTACGGCCATCTCCTGGAGATTGGGGAGATAGCGCCAAAGAAATGGTCCCTGGAGGACCTCCCCATCTTTCCTGAGAAGTTCCAGTACACCGTGATCAAGGGGAAGGAGGGCCAGTTCGGGGTGGTGAGGAAATTGCTGGAGGGGGCTGACGTGGTGGTGAACTGCGGTGACGCAGGAAGGGAGGGTGAGCTCATTGTGAGGGAGCTCCTTGAGTACGTAGGGTACAGGGGGAAAGTGTTGAGGCTCTGGACTTCAGAGGCCCTCACCAGGGACGTGGTGCTCAGGGAGTTCAGGAGATTGAGGCCCGGTTCCCAGTTTGACAGCCTCTACTACAGCGCACTTGCCAGGCAGAACGGCGACTGGATAGTGGGCATCAACCTGACTAGGCTCGTCACACTGAAGGCGGGAGGGGGAGAGGTCTGGAGCGTGGGAAGGGTGCAGACGCCCACCCTGGCCATGATAGTGAGGAGGGACCGGGAGATAGAGAGCTTCAAACCCGAGATCTACTACGTGGTCCTCGCCAGCTTTGAGGGCGGGTTGAAGGGGATCATGACCAGGAACGGGGAGGAGGCGAGGCTGGGAAGGGAGGAGGCTGAAAGGGTTGTGAAGGCCCTGAGCGGGGTGGAGAGAGGGAGAGTGGAGAGGGTGGAACAGGAGAGGAAGGAGGAGAAACCCCCGCTTCTTCACTCCCTCACCTCGCTGCAGAGGGAGGCCAACGTTCTCTTCGGGCTTTCCGCCAAGAGGACTCTAGACATTGCCCAGTCCCTTTACGAGGAGTGGAAACTGGTGAGCTACCCCAGGACGGACGCGAGGTACCTGGGGGAGGGGAACAGGGAACTGGCCAGGGACATACTGAGGAAGCTCGGAAGGTCAGACCTCGTGCCCAGGGTGGACCAGGTGGGAAAGAGGGTGTTTGACTCATCCAAGTTAACTGACCACCACGCCATCATTCCACTTGACAGGCCACCTGAGAACCTTCCCTCCCTTCACAGGAAGGTGTATGACCTGGTGTACAGGAAGTTCGTGGGGGCGTTCCTTGAGGATTACGTGTATGAGCTCCAGAGGGTCTGGATAAGACTGGGTCAGGAGCTCTTCCTTGTTCAGGGGAAGAGGAACTTACAGCTGGGATGGATGCAGTTATACCCGCACGAGGATCAACCCCTGGTTATTCCAAGGGGTGAGGTGAGGAAGGAATGGGTCAGGGAAGAGGAGAGGGAGACCAAGCCCCCCGCAAGGTTCACTGAGGCCTCCCTCCTTCGAGAGATGGAGAGGCTGGGGCTGGGCACGCCTGCAACCAGGGCCGGGATAATTGAGACCCTCCTCGAGAGGGACTACGTGGAGAGGAGGGGAAAGAGTCTGGTGAGCACGGAGAAGGGGAGGGAACTGGTGGACAAGCTGGGGGACAGCAAGGTTGTTAGCCCCGACATGACCGCTGAATGGGAGAGGATGCTCGAGGAGATATACGTGAAGGGAAAGGGGGAGAGAGGGTATCAGGAGTTCCTGGAGGGGATAAAGAGGTTCACGAGGGAGGAGGTGGAGAGGCTTATGAGCAGGGTATTCAAGGTGGAGAGGAGGGCAACCCCGGAAATGCTGAGACTGGCCAGGAGCTTGGCTAGGGACCTGGGGGTTAAGCTCACGGGGAGTGGGATGGAGGAGGTGAAGAGGTTTCTGGACGAGAACCTCCCCAGGGCAAAGATTGTGTGCAAGTGCGGAGGAGAGGTGGAGGGCTTCTCCAGGGGGTGGAAGTGCAGGAGTTGCGGGAGCGTGGTCTGGAGGGAGATTGCGGGAAAGAGAATCACCTTCAGGCAGGCAAAGGCGCTCTTCCAGGGAAAGGAGGTTAAGATGAGGGGGTTCAGGTCAAGGAAGGGGAAAAGGTTCAGCGCAACAGTTTACCTTGAGGATGGAAAGGTAAAGTTCAGGTTCGAATAATATTTGGGGAGGATGATCTTATACCCTGTCTATATCAAGAGTGCTTAAACGCCTAGAAAATAGTTACTTTATAATCCCCCTTTCCCTAGCCTCTTCTTCAATTTCTTTCAATATCTCATCTATTCCTTTCACATTCCACTTAGATATCACATCCTGTAAAGTTTCCTTTCTCTCCTGAAACACCTTTATTACGACTTCGCTCACCAACCTATGGGCGGGACTTCCATGACCGGTTCTTATGCCAGCTCTTGCGAAGAGTTCCCTTAACTTGGGACTCTCTTCTATCTCATCCACCACACAGATTGGTACGTCTTTAACTTCAACTTTATCGGACTTGAATTTCCAGGTCATATGTCATATAATGATCTCAGTTAAAAAGGATTTTTAAGCTAAAATCTGAAAGTTGTTTATCCAGTTGAATCTTATTAAGTTTATTCGATTAGACTATTAGTTTCCGTCGGGAGATTTTGACAGATTGCTTAAGATCTCCGGAAAAATGCCTCATAAATTATTTATGTACATGAATTAAATTACTTAAAGTAAATCATTCTATCCATGAACGTAGTTGGACGCGCTAGGCCTCTAGATTGGATGAGTTTTCCTCCCTGAACGATAAATGGCTTTTGTTCATGTACAAGGATGTTCGGGCTTCTAGGGAAAGCAGAACGTAGTCAAACTTGCATATGTTCACCTTATGGTTCGCGACTCGGCATTCAATTCCTAGAAACTTGATCATGCTAATATAACGACATTACAAGGAAAACATTAATTCAATTTTATAGTCTAATAGTAAAAAGTAATTTTAGAAGTAGTATTTCTTTGCTGTAGGTAAAGGCATATTTAATATTAAGTAATACCAAGATTTTGTGGCCATGAGTATCTAATCGACATTCGGTTAGTATACCTATAGATATACACTATAAAAACTTACACAAAGCACTAGTGGAAGGAGTCCTTATGGTTCACGGTTACGAGAGCCTGAGTTCTGGGAGGAGGAAAGGTTATAGTGGTCGTGACTTGGGTCCCTCTCGGACCATACGCGAGTTTGCTAAACGTGCTTTTACTCCTGCCTCCTATGGAGAGAATGACCTAAATGACCTCCTTTGAGAATACGGACTCCACGAGGACCCTCACATAAAATGCCTTCACTAGCGGTTTAGATTAATTTCTATCCTCTGATTAGTGCATAATTTAGAGAATTCTGAGCGAAACCTACACAAAGTACTAATGTTCCTCATTAGGCAGGCCTGCATTTCGTCCAAGCCAATCAGTAGAACGAATATCCGCATATATCTAAAGCAATTTTCCACACCTTCTCACGATTAAATAAGCAGGTTCAAGATTACCTATATTTTCATGAATATTTATATAGATCATTCGAGATGATATATCAGAAGAAAGATGAGGTATGGAAGAAGATATCTAAGGTCAAGGAAAGCCATATCGGGAGCAGTAACAGCACTGATACT
>NZ_JAKNCW010000033.1:0-8834 GCF_022064045.1 Metallosphaera javensis (ex Hofmann et al. 2022)
TTATTCAAAACGCGTATTACCCTGGTAAAAAACTTTTCAAGGGCCGAGGCACTGACGTCAAGTTCAGGGAAATGCTATATGAGGTCAAGATCTGATCACTCTGCACTGTTTTCGGTTCCCTTCTTCTCATGAATTTTTTCCTCTTCCACAATGTTCACGGTAATTCCCGCATTCTTGTAAGCGTTGGGGTTAGTCCTCTTTATCCTGAGGGTGTAAAATACTGAGAACAGCAGAAACGCTACCCCAACAATCACCGCTTGAGTGACGGGGAATACGGGGGGCCATATGGATTCGTAAAGAACGAAGGCAAAAACTCCGGTAGCAATGGCAGGCAAAACGTAGTGCATTATTGGGTGAAGAAGCTGGTTTATCCCAACGTGTTTCTCCTTCAGTCTATAGAACATTACCATCACTGCAGTGTTATTTGCAAAGTGCGCCACGATGAATCCAACTAACGCAATTGTGGTGAGGAAATCAAACGCGTTTTCTAGAGCAGAGGAGACCTGCTGGGAAGTTGCGCTCAACGCGAGCATCTGGAGAGGCGAGACGCCAGATAGGAACCCTATTACGAACCCTGACAGTACTGCAACCAGACTGGAGGCAATGCCCACGAACAGGAGAGCCTTACTTGGAGTTATCCACTTCTCGTGAATGTAGGCGAAGAACCTGGGGAGAATCCCGTCCCTACCCATGGCGAAGTACACCCTACCGGCGTTGGATTGCATGGCCACGCTGTCGGAGAAGGCAGAGTTGAACGCAAATAGGGCAAGCATGAGACCACCCACTATCCCCATGAAATGGGCATACACAATTATTCCAGGTATACTGTTGTTGGCGAAACTGGTCATGTTATCAACTCCCCATCCCACGGTTAAGGCATAGCTCACCTCTGTTAGGACTATACCCACTATGCTCACTCCTAACATCAGGGCCTTAGTTATCGCCTTACTGTTTTTGACCTCGTCGCCAAGAGGAGCGGAGCCTCCATACCCTATGAAACTGGTCAATCCGAATATCATTCCAAGGCCCAATCCTGCAATTGGACCTCCCAGAGGTGCGAACTGGGACCCGTACACCGAGTTCCATGCAAAGGGATTAAACACGTTCAGCGTATTATCTGGAGCTCTCAAGATGATATAAAGGGAGGTCACAGCAAGGAAGGCAATCTCGGTCATGGCGGCGTACCTGATGTACTTCATTTGGGGCCTTATTCCAACAATCGCAAGTCCAATGGGCACCAGAATGAAGCCCAAAATGAAGGGAATCCATATCCATCCTGGTAAGCTAATTCCAAAGAAGTAGTTCAGTACCCCTGGAAGTACTACACCCGCAACGTAAACTGGAATGGCCGCCGTGCTGGCTATCTGATACACGGGATACATCAACCCTGTCACTATTGCCCAGAAGGGACCCAGAGCTGTGGCCACGTATCCGTAATATCCCCCAGCGCTGGCATGTCTTTTAGATAGATGGTATAGAGTGTTCACCTCTATGAACATGGTAAGCATGGCCAGTAGAAAGGCAAAGGGTGTCAGCACGAAGGCAAATGCTGCAGCTGATGTGATGAAGGCCACGGTATCACAGGCCGGTGCCATCGCCGCTATCTCCTGAGCGACCGCCTCGAGCGTTCCAACAACACCTTTCTTTAATCTAGGAACTGCCTTTTGATTGGACATTTTAGGGTCAACCTAATATTAGGGTCAACCTAAAGTATATAAACTTTCCTTATGTTAATGAAGGTAATGGATGAAAATCTAGTGATAAGGAGAAATATGGAGGACCTGGGGAGTGAAAGGGTACAGATGGTGAAAATTTCTGATGGAATATTTACAAGTAGGAACCCATTTCAGGACGTCTTACTGGAGGATGGTGTCCTAGTTCATTGCATGAAGCATTGCATCAAGGGAGGTTGCGTGGTGTACGAGGTCAGGGTGAGAGAGCCCATCTCGGACTGTGAGCTGGTGAATCTTTCCCAGAAGGTTGAAATAGTTAGAGCCGTGGGTATTGCCAAGTCCTCAATCTCCTTGTACGCCATGAGGGAGATGTCCAAAAGGTTGGGTTACCTTAAGTTAGAGGACGCTGTTTCCAGAATTGTGCGTAAAATGAATGAGGGGATGCCCGAATGCTAGAATGAGTTTAGATTGAAGGTCCATACGCGATAATTCCCTTGACGTCCTAGGTATACGTCTGGATAAAGGACTGGTTCCCTTATGTAACTTGACGTTGCAGTTAGAGATGATGTCATTCAGTCCTGTACTCCCTTATGTGAAGCACGAAACCAAGGTCTCTCACTTTCCTGAGCAATTTCTCATCAGCAGTATAGACCTTTTGATCTAGGACCTTGCCGAGTGCAATATATGAGGCGTCGTACAGGGTTATTCCATATATTAACGAAAGGGACACGGCATCCCTGGTTATATCCTCAAGGTCATAGAGAGTAAGCTGAAAGTCTGCGAGGATCTTACCAATTTCTTCAAGCTCCTTTTTCCCTAACGCATACGTATATCTTAGTCCATTAAGTACCTCAAATGGGAGAATACAAGGGGCTGACAGGTCCTCCACTCCCTTCACATAGGCCTCCTTGAGGAGCAGGGACTCCTTACTGTATTCTTCGTTCGCGAACCACTTAATGACAACAGAGGCATCCACTACTGCCAATTTTTATCCCGCCACTCCCTCACTGTTTCCTCTGATCTCTTTCCCCCGTAATTAAGGAAGTACTCATAGGATTTAGCCGAGGCCTGCTCTATCCTCTTAACATCCTTTCTCCTCTTTCTTATACTCTCCTCCTCTATTACCTCCTCTATTTTCCTCCTTATTATCTCGCTCCAGTTAATGTAACTCAATTCGTCCATCTTTCTCTTGAGATCATCATCAACCCTGATTGTTATGGTTGGCATATGTAAGAATTGCCCACGTATATTAAAAGAATTACGCATAATCAAATAATGTACTTACTTGGCTATACAGAGACAGCTCAAACCTTGTGGAACGCGAGGATGAGTATTTTATTTCCCATGTGATCTACTTCCCCATGGACATCGTGGGTAAGGTTAAGAGAATGAGGGAGATCGGTGATGAATACGAGACGCTTCTGAATGACGTTCTCAATGCCCTCTTCAAGGTAATTCCAAACTGCGTTGCCCTAAACATGGACGATTCTCTCATGCCCGTCTATGCCATCTCGGCATTGAAAACTCAGGGTCTTCTGGCCTTCCCCTATAACTGCGGAGGTAAACCCGGTTACGTGGTGATTAAGGAGGACGGAACTGTGGTATTTGAGGATATGGAAGGGCATACCCAGGAAATGGGAAGGCTAGCCTGACTGATATGCCTTCAGAAACTCCCTGTACTTCTCATATACTGAGGGATGTTTCTCCTTAATCCCCTCCAGGATCTCCTCCAATCCCTTCACAATATTTGTGGGATTCTCTATCACGTTCTCCCCAAAGGGAGAATCCAGATAGACCTTCCCGTCCCTCAACACAATCTGAACGTTTGAGACAACAGGTCCCGTAGCGACCTCATACGTGATCTCCTCTGCTATCCTCATCTCCTTATCCCGTAGATAGACCATGACAGAGATCTGGTTGTAACAGAACTCGATCCCGCTTCTCTCCACATTTACGGACTTAACTCTCATACTCCATTTTCTGTTTTGGAACTTAAAACTTTTTTTACTATTACTCTTCATTTAGCTATTTTAACGAAGTTAGTGCTAATGATAATCTTAAAAATTTGTTAGACTATAGCGCAGGTTATGAAACTTCTGGAACCATTCAATATAGGAGATGTGGAAGTCAGGAACAGGGTTGTGATGTCACCAATGATCTCCAACCTCGGAACGCCTCAGGGTTATCCCAGTAACGAACACATTGCCTACCTATCTAGGAGGGCTATCTCGGCGGGGTTAATCATTACGGAATACACCTACGTGAACAGAAGAGACGCTAGAGGGTCTCCAAATCAACTGGGTCTCTACGACGACGAGCTCGTCCCCAAATTCTCCAGGTTAGTTGATGCGGTGCATGGGAGGGGATCCAAAATTTTCGTGCAACTTGTTCACGTGGGAAGGAAGACCAGAAAAAGTTTCATTTGGGGAAACGAGCCCATAGCCCCCTCTCCTATTCCCATCATGGATCCGGTCAAGGAGATGAGTGAGGATGACGTTAAAAGGGTCATAGAGGACTTCGCGAAGGCATCAGAGAGGGCGGAGAGGGCAGGATTCGATGGTATTGAACTCCACGGTGCCCACGGTTACTTGATTGCCCAGTTCCTCTCTCCCGCAACCAACAAGAGGACTGATAGGTACTCGGACGGTGTGGTTTTCCTGGAGGAGCTCATTAAAGAGGTGAGGAGTCGCGTCTCAATTCCGGTTGGGCTAAGGGTGAGCGTGACGGAATTCGACGATACTGGACTCACTCCTGAGATGGTTTCAAGAATAATCTCCCGTGTGGAGGACAAGCTCGACTACGTTCATCTATCGGCAGGGAGAGATGGACCCCTCGGCTCATCCATGCCCATGTACTGGAAGAGACCGGCCTTCGTGGAATACGCCAAGGAGATGAGAAGGCCCAGAATTCCGCTTCTGCTTGTGGGTTCAGTCATAACTCTGAGGGACGCCGAGGAGGTCCTTGAGGTTGCGGACGCCGTGGTCCTGGGAAGACAGCTCCTGGCTGACCCGGACTGGTTACCCAAGAGCCTTAAGGGAGAGCCAGTGAGATACTGTATTAGATGCAATCAGCAATGCAGGGGGTTTGCGAGCAGGGAAGTTAGATGTGACGTCAATCCTGAACTTGGCTGGGAACTCCTTCCGCTAAAACCTGGCTCAGGGAAGGTAACAGTGGTGGGCGGTGGACTCATGGGACTGGAGGCTTCCAGGGTTCTGGCCAAGAGGGGATTCAAGGTCATCCTCCTGGAACAGGGGGACAAGCTGGGAGGTCAGCTTAACTGGATCATGGATCCCTGGAAGAGTGAGTTCCTGACCATTTTGGACTATTACGAGAAGGAGTTGAGGAGACTCCACGTTGAGATTCACCTCAACGAGAAGGGAAGCAAGGACGATGGATTATGGGCCGTTCCAGACAAGACACAACCGCCCTTTAAGGAGGTTGAGGGTTCCGAGATCCTCATAGATTCAAACCTGTATGCTTATCAGGACTACGCCTTCAAGTGGGCCGAGAGAAACAAGGTCTACATCACGGAGAGGAGTCTCCATCATCTGGACAGGACTAGAAGGTACCTTCTAGAGAAGGCCTATGCCGAGAGGGGAATTTCGGTGGTCAAGGAGGGAAAAGGAAAGGTGGAGTTCAGGGAATTCGTTAGACAGCAACCCACCATTGGGCAAGCCGTGTCCAGGGGATTCTTCATGGCATTAGATTACGAGCCCTGAGGATTAAAAAGATCTAGGAAAGCTTAAATAGTTTAAACTTTCTCTTCTCTTATGAACTGGAAACTGGTAATTCTATCACTGGGAATGTCCCTGACCTTCTGGGACATTTTTAACGTTCCATACATCATAAATTACGCTGGAACTCAGTTTCACGCTTCATCACTTCTTGCTAGCCTACCCCTCTCCGCTGAGATGATCGGTTACGCTATGGGTGGGGCCATGAACGGGCTCCTATCCAGTCTGCGTGGTAGGAAGCCTGGATTACTCCTCTCCATGGCACTTGTCTCAGTGGGGTCCCTGGTGGGCTTCATGGCTCAATCCTTCACGTGGCTGATTCCGGCGGAACTGTTAATAGGTCTGGGAATTGAGGGGGAACTGAGCGTGGTCCCTGCGTACATTTCTGAGACGGTTCAGGCTGAGAAGAGGGGGAGAGCCGTGGGTCTAGTCACGGCCTCAGGATTCCTCACAACCCTGATAGTAGGTCCCATTGCAGTTCTCCTGAACGGAGAATGGAGGTTCCTCTTCCTAGCCGGTCTGCTGGTGTCCCTTGTGGCCCTGGTAACCAGAGTGAGACTGCCGGAATCCAGGATGTGGAGCGAGAGGAGGGGAAGGCTCACCTTCGACTGGGGCATGGTTGTCATGACCATTGTATGGTTCCTCAGCTACTTCACAGGGTACGCACTGTTCGCCGATCCTGTGTTCCAGTTCATAGGCTCTCACGGTTTCTCCAATACTTCCCTCTACTTCACCTACATACTTTATGGGGATCCCCTGGGTGTAGTTTTGGCCACACTTCTAAATGACAGGTTTGAGAGGAAGTACAGCGTAGCCTTAGTCAACTTGCTGGCCGGAGCGGTGATTCTGGGATGGTTCCTCTCCAGTGGGGTGACTTTTCTAGCACTAGGCTTCGCTGAGATGTTCCTGCAAGGTTTCAAGTTCCCCATAATGTATACCTACACCTCTGAGATATTTGGAACTAGGATAAGGACGCTAGGTTACGGAATAGCGGATGGACTGGGACACCTCGGAGGGGCTGTGGGGCCAATACTTTTCGCCTCCAGTTACACGTTGAACCAGTTAGGTTCCTTCCTCATGCTGAGCGGTGTGGCTCTTCTGGCCGGGATGATTGTTCTAGCGTGGGGCGTCAGGACCACGGGCAAACCCCTGGAACAGATCAGAGGATGACTCGACTTTATTTTTTCAAGAAGTTATTCGTGGTAAATGAACCACGTAACGAAGCTGGCCTTCTCTGGTGGTATTAGATCACTCACGTCCTCCCTCATCTGGCCCTACATAGGCTTTGGCCTCTATAGGTACCTGGGGCTCTCCTTGGTTCAGGTGGGTCAGTTCTACTTAACCCAACTGGTGATCTCCTCCATCGCATACGTGATAGGGGGATACCTGACAGACTACCTGGGGAGGAGACTCGTGATGACCCTCGCCACATCACTCTCCTCCCTGGTGCTAACTCTCGCCTTCTTTCTTAACACTGCGGGCGTGGTGGGAATGGTCCTGCTCCAGTCAGGTTTCAGTAGTATCTATGCAGTGGCGAACATGGCCAGTGTAGGGGACATGGGTGGTAACTTCAAGCAACTTGTGAGGTCGTTCAGTGTAATACGTGTTGGAATTAACGCCGGGTGGGCAATAGGCCCAGCCATAGGTGGTGTTCTGCTGGGAGAGATTGGATTTAAGCCACTTCTCCTTCTGGGAGGAGTTCTTTCCGTGGTGGCAATCCCCTTCGTGTACTCCCTTCCCGACCATAAGGGGAGGGTGAAGTTCTTCTTTCCCAGCAGGAAGTTCACCCTGTTCCTGATCCCAACCCTGCTCACCTTCACGGTGATGGGTCAGCTGGGGTTTCCCCTGGTCACCTACTACAGCGGGCTCGGGATTGCTGTGTGGCAGGTTGGACTTCTCTATGCTGTGAATGGAGGACTCATTATATTCCTGCAGACTTGGATAGGGGAGAGGATTTCGGGCAATTACAGGAGGTGGATAGCTGTGGGAATGACAATTTACTCACTGAGTTACGGGGTTGTATTCCTGGTCAACGATTTCTGGGAGGCCCTCCTTGATGTGGTGGGAATAACCATAGCGGAGATGATTGTTTCTCCCCTGTCGCAGTCCATCTCCACCTCCCTGGCCGAGGGCGAGGCCAGGGGAACCTACTCTGGAATATATGGCCTCGTTACCTCCATGGGAAGGACACTTGGCTCATCCATGTCGGCGTTCCTTCTCACCAGGGGAGGAGAGGTAGCGTGGCCCACAGTGGGAGGAATTGGACTAGCCTCTGCTATTCTGTACCTGGCATTGATTTGAATATCTCCAGAAGACGCTTCCCGTTCTCAAGCATCCATAGATCATTGTTGAAGAAGACATAGGCTTCCTCCGGGTTAATCTCCACCACCTTCCTGGCAATCTCCTCGAGCTCCTGGTCGGTGTAATTGTGAAAGTACCACTTTTCCCTTCCGTGCATTCTCAGATAAAACACATTTCCAGGGAAGAGATAGGTTCCCATGGGGGAATCCACAGATGCGAGAGGTACAGGTGGAGGAGACTCAAACCAAGACCTATCCCTGAACTCGAACACGGCATTTGGCACTGCGCGCCACGTCTCCAGGATTCTCCCTTCATTCTCCTCACTCCTCTTGAAGCTGGGAGGTAACTGGAAGAGATAGAATCTGGGATCCAGATCGCGAAATAACTCCACAAACCCCTTGAGATCCACGTCCTTGAGCCTCTTAACGTGGGTGATTTCCCTGTGGACCTTTACCGACCATTTGAGATTGAATGTAGCCCATCCCTTCACTGTGGAGGTCCTAGGTAACCTGTAAAAGCTGGAGTTCAGCTCCACAGCTTGAAAAGGCGTGTTCTCGACGTACCACTCAAGCGATCTTCCCTTGTTCCATGGATAGGACCACCCAGAGGTTCCTACGTATATTTTCATGGGATAAGTTTGTGAGGGTTGATAAAAACCCTTCTCGAACCATGGGCACCACAATTCCCCTGGGGAGGAAAACGTATCGAGCAGAGAGCCACCCTGCCCTGGAGATGAAGCTTCCTGTTTCCTTGACAGGCATGTCTCAGGGGACGCCTTACCTCAACCGGTACAATGGACAGCTTTGGTACACCCTTAAGGGATTGGGAGGGGAGTTGAGGTCGCGATCGAGAAGGGGACGATAGGGTCGGCCATGTCTGAAAGAGGTAGATGACGTCTTCTCCAGCATCAGTTACAGGTTTGAAAGCATACAGTGTTATGACCTGCAATTATCATCAATGAACAGGCCTCAGCTAACGTTAGACAGTAATCTTCTGAGGTATTCGCATTATATACACAAAAACACAAATTGTTAACAAGATTGGAATAGGGAGTGTGTCCAACAATATTGCTATAATAGACAAAATTTAAGTTGGGCCAGGACGGGTTGATTCTGGGTGGGAGCGT
>NZ_JAKNCW010000034.1:0-6742 GCF_022064045.1 Metallosphaera javensis (ex Hofmann et al. 2022)
TCCACCGCCACCTGCACTGGATGATCTCCAACCAGGAGCTTCACAGGTGGGAGCAGGTCAACGTCAGCCAGCTCGTCTAGCTTGCCCCGCTCTCGTAGTCGAAGCCCAGGGCCTCGGCCATACTCGCTAGGCTTCCCCTCTCCGAGATCACAGCCAAAAGCAGCTTCCTCACAACGTCAGCCCTGAACTTCCTGAGCACCTCCCTCAGCGCGTTGAGGAAGTCCCTCCTCCACCTTAATGCCTCCTTCAGTTTCCTCAGCCACTTTCCCCTTCTCATTATTCAAAACGCGTATTACCCAGGTAAAAAACTTTTCAAGGGCCAAGGCACTGACGTCAAGTTCAGGGAAATGCTACTATGTAGATGAGAACGGTACTTTTGGGGAGAAGGGAGGTATTTACGAGGTCGACATCCTCAAGAGGGACGGGACCACCTACCTTATCGAGGTTAAGTCCTACGCACAGCCCAAGGACGTCTCCAGGTTCAACCACACCTGCTATGTTGTGTCCAAGGTCCTTAACCTGGAGAAACCAGTGAAGATGATGGTCGTGAACGTGGCCACTGGAAGGGCACTGGAGAGGGCGAATTACCTAGGGATCAGGTTAATTTACGGCGAACTAACCTAGATCTCCTTTGGGATTACTTGTGGCAATTTACCCTCTATTGGATCGCAGGATGTCCTTTTTGTAATTCATCAAGTTTCCATCTACGATAATATTGAAGACGTCAGACAGGTTGAGGGATAGAAAGATTTACGAGAAGGAAGAACGGTACGATGAGGGCCATTCATGAGAAGCACCGAAATACACACTTCAAGTTTTAGAACATTGAGTACAAGAGCTAGGAGCACCGTTTTATCGCATACCTTACTTTTTTGAGAACCAAGTATGGGCCCATCCAAATGATCCGAAATTAACATTTAATCATTGAAGGTGGAGATCAGATCAACTAGTTCTTTATCCAAATCCTCAGTCCCTAAAGAAACTTCACTCACCTTCACCTTGAATCTCTGCTCGATCAGGCTCACCTGAGATGCAAAGTTTTGTCTTTCATCATTATCTCTCATCTCTCCGTATACAATAAAGATGTTTTTAGGGACTATCCTTAACTTTTCAAGACTCCGCCTAATCTGATCCAGTGCCCTCTTCCTGGAGTTAGGGTTTAAGCTCGACTTCCTCTCCACCAAGTAAAGTGAGTCCCTGTTCGTTCCACCCTTTTCCATGCAGATTAAATCGGCTCCTCCACACAGATCGTCATACTTAACGCACATGTAGCGATCGTTGTGGTTCATCAGCTTCATCCACTTCACCTGAAACCTCCTTCAGCCAGGTGTCCAACCACTTCTGCTGTGTTGGGGCTATGGATCTTAACGCGTCGATAGTGCCGTCCCTATACACCCTCACTGGCTTCACCTCTCCATCATATATTTCATAGATTCTTATTCCATCCCTCATCATGTGACCAAGGGCCATTGCAATCCACTCGCTGTGGGTAGTAATGAACAGCTTCTTGTTGTAGGACGCAATCCTTTCAGCTATCTCAATCTGGGCGTCAACATGCAGATTGATCTCCGGTTCCTCCACCACTGCACCCCTAACCACGGGATTATTGAGAACGGACTCAATCAGACTGTATTGATATAACCCCGTGGAAACCAGGGACCTGGAGACGTTTTTACCCTCCTTCATTATTCTCACATTTCTTGCCCCGTCTATCTCAACCCTGTGTCCCAGAAGCTCGTAATTCCCAGGGTAAATCCATTTCAGTGCGTCCAGTACCAGTGGCTTGACTGGAGATCTGGGAGAGAAGGAAAACGCTACCTCAGCTATCATGGGGTAAAGGTTAAGGAAGGTTATCCTTTCCGTGCTGAGGTAGGCGATGGGATTCCAGTCGCTGGACAGGAACTTCGTTAAGGAGAAGGAGGATAGGGCCCTCTTGAGACACTGCTCATTGCCAATGACCGTCATCTTCTCCTTGTCGGGGAACACAGATGTACAGATATCGTTCCTATCTATCTTGTAAAAATATAGACCAATGTGTACTTTTTCCATGGAATAAAGGTCGAGTGTAATACCATCTTTACTAATCGTAATCTTCATTTTCTCGTTCTCAATGACTCCTTTTTCCTCACCAAAGGAGATTATGTTGGGTAACTCCGTCCCGAAAACGTTCTTCAGAGCATCCTCAATTGTGCGTTCAATGCCTGGCCTGTTATTCTCGAGGATATTCCTCACATCTATATCCAACTCCAGCTCCCCAGCCCTTTCTGGGATATTTTCTATGTCCAGGGGTGAGAGTGGGGGAAAGAGAAAGGGCGAATTCATGAGATAGAAGGCAGTGGAGAGAAAAGTCTTTCCAGACGAGTTTCCCCCAACTACGAGCACCTTGTCAGTGAACTCCAGCGATCCCGTCTTAATGGGGCCTATGTTCTTTACGGATAACCTCATATGCAGAGAAATGAGCCTGCTCTTAAATGCTTTATATTATGAAGGCCATTCCCTAAACCTGATCCGACCTCCAGGATGCCCTTGACCGGACTTCCGGAACTGTGTGTTTTTACCAGGTGCCCTCTGAGGTCTTGGACAGAGGATAGCGAGTTTGAGTTGCAGAAAATTCAGCCAGGGACCATCTTCGCAGTTTTAGGCCTAGTTCGGTTTGTTGTGTATTTCACGTTAAAGGCTCCTTAAATACACAACAATATGGGAGCCCCAATTTCCACCCAACCGTGGGGGAACAGTTCGGAATACCTGTGGTGGAGGCCATGAGCGCCGGGCTGGTCCCCGTGGTGCCCAGGGAGAGCGGTGCCAGTGAGCTTGCGCCGGAGTTCGCGTACGAGGATCTGAAGGAAGCCAGGGATAAACTCATGGAGGGGTTAACTGTGTCCGGTGAGGTGAGGAGGGAACTCTCCCACAGGGTCAGGGATTTAAGGAGGGAGACCTTTCAGGAGAGAATCTTTGAGATAATATCCAAGTACCTGAAGAAATAACTCCTGAGAGGGGTGGTGGGCTGGATGTTGATAGATGGTGGGGTTAGGGAACGGGGTGTAAAGGGGCGGAAGGAACGCTGGTTGAGGGACATGTCAGTGGTCTGGTGCTATCTCATGTTGTTTGAGAGAATTTACGTATATGCAACGAACCGGACTTCCGCTTTGATTCTGTCCTCCTTCTAGGACTCGGAGTTGTGTTCATAGTGTCGTCAGACCTGCATAAATTTATGACGTTGTGAGTTCCTACTGAACTCCCTGAAACCTAAAATGGGGCCCAATTCGGTTTGTAGTGTATCTCACGTTGAAGGGCCCCTTAAACGCACAACAAAATGGTAGCCCAAGGATGCTAACATGATGACACCATGTCGCGTTGGAAAAACTCAAATCAAGTCGGGATTCCAAGTCAGCTGGTCCAGGTTCGTGCTTGATACCAACGTGAAAATCTCCTCAAACCTTCCTTCAAGTGCTCTCCCTAACAGAGGTCCATTCCATACTCAAAGTTCGCCCTGGACTCCCTCAGGCGAGGTAACTTCCTGTCCTTCTCCGACACTATCACCTCGTTAAGGGGCCACCTCACTCCCACGTCCGGGTCATTCCACGCAATCCCCGAGTCGTGTTCTGGAGAGAACTCCCTCGTCACCAGATAAATCACGTGGGAGTCCTCCAGCGCCTGAAAACCGTGGGCGAAACCTGAGGGAACCCACAGGAACTTTCCCGGGACCAGCTCCTCACTGACCCACTTCCCGTACGATGGCGAACCCCTCCTCAGGTCAACCGCCACGTCCAGAATCCTTCCAGAGATCACCGTGACCAGCTTTCCCTGAGGTCTCGGCATCAGCTGAAAGTGAAGTCCCCTGACAACCCCGCGTCGAGAGAAGGAGTGGTTCATCTGAACGAACCTGCAGGGAATGTGCTCCCTGAACTCGCTCTCTTTGTAGAGCTCCTGAAAGAAACCCCTCTCGTCGTGAAACTGTTTACCCTGAACCAGGACGACCTCCGGGATCTCTTTTCTTCCAAAATTAAATGGCATGTCCCTCACTCTCCATTTCTGTTCTGAGGATCTCTAAACTTCTTTCGATATTTAAAGGCCTATGCTCCAGCAGGGAGGAGGCCTTGGCCACGTTGAGGGAGGAGTTGAGTGGTCTCCTCGCAATCCAGTTCATCTCGTGTGAATATCCCCTTTTTATGAGTCCTTCGTCCAGCCCAAAGGTCCTCGCCAGCATTATCGAGAAGTCATATCTGCTCAGTTGAGAAGCGTCAGTAAGATGCAGAATTCCTGAAAGTCTTCTCTCCACGCTTTCCCTTAACATCATTGCGAAACTGGTGTTAAGGGTGGGTGAGGTTATTTGATCAACAATTATCTTCACCTCCTGCCTTCCCCTCAACCTCTTCAGGAGCCAGAGGGCGAAGTTATCCTTCCCGCTCGCCGGATTACTGCCATAGGGGGTACTGGTCCTCACCACCAGGCTACCTGATACTTCCCTCACCACCCTCTCACCCTCAAGTTTGGTCGCGCCGTAAACGCTAATGGGGTTTGGCTCATCCTCCTCGGAGTAGTTACCCCTTCTTCCATCGAACACGTAATCCGTGGACACGTAAACTAAGTAAATCCCGTTTCTTTCAGCTAGGCTAGCGATCCTCTTAGTAGCCTCGACGTTTATCAGCTTAGCTAGGGCCGGATTCCTCTCACACCCGTCCACGTCGGTCAGGGCCGCCGCGTGTATTATCACGTCAGGCGAGAAATCCTCTATCTTTTCTATCTCTTCCAAGCGAGTGAGATCTAGAATCAAGAACTTTTCGGTTTCAGGCTTACTCGTGTTGTAAACCCCTATAACCTCGTGATCTCTGAACACATTGACTAACTTTTTACCCAAGAGACCTCCTGCACCGGTTACAACAACTCTCATGGAAGCATCTAACATATCGTGTTTTTAAATTTTTAAAACCTGTCAATAGCCCTTACTGAGAGATCATGATTTGGAATTTTTAAGCTATTTCTAATAAATCTTTATAACATGGATAACTTTTTAAATCGATTCGCGAACGTACTTCCATGAAGGTTCTAGTAACTGGAGCTGGCGGTTACATAGGAACAGTACTTGTCCCCCTTCTCTTGGAAAAGGGATACGACGTAATTGCCCTTGACAGGTTCTTTTTCGGGAGAACCCTAGAGGACAAGGGCATCAAGGTAGTGGAGGATGACGTGAGGTTTGTTGAGCCCGACATTTTAAGGGGAGTTGACGGCGTAATAGATTTGGCAGCCCTCTCCAACGATCCCTCTGGTGAACTGGATCCCATAAAAACCTGGTCAATCAACTACCTGGGAAGGTTCAGGATTGCAAATCTATCCAAGAGAATGGGTGTCAGAAAGTATGTATTTTCCTCCTCGTGTAGCGTCTATGGTTTCAGGGAGGATGTGGCTGATGAGAGTTCGTCCACCAATCCCCTAACTACGTATGCAAAGGCTAACCTGAAGGGGGAGAGGGACATCCTTCCCTTGACTGACAAGAACTTCAGCGTGACAGTGTTTAGAATAGCAACAGTGTATGGATACGCCAGAACTAAGAGGATGAGATTTGACCTAGTCATAAACGCGTTCGTGAGAGACTTCATCACGAAGAACAAGATCTCCATCATGAAGGATGGAACGCAGTGGAGGCCATTCGTCCATGTGTGGGACGTGGCTAACGCTCTCTCCCTGGCACTGGAGAAGGATGAGAACGGGGAGATCTTCAACTTGGGGTCCGATGACCAAAATTATCAAATATTTGATCTAGCAGTAAGGATAACTAAAGCCCTAGGCAAGGAGCTAAACTATGAATGGTATGGCTCACCTGACAAGAGATCTTACAGGGTGTCGTTCAAGAAGATAAGGGAGAAGTTCGGTTTCGTACCCAAGTACAGAGCGGAGGACGCTGCAAGGGAGATAGCCGACGCGATAGTTTCAGGAGAACTGGATCCAAATGATCCCAGATACATCACAGTAAACTGGTACAAGACGCTGTTGGCTAAGGGAGAACTAATCTGATCTTGGTAAGAGATTTTACCTAGTTGTTTATGACCTTCTCAGAAAGGGAAAACTGAATGATCGTCACTGACTTACTCATGGTCACATGGGCAGCTTGAACTTCATTAAAGTTTCTATCCACGATAACATCGAGGATACAGTCAGGCAGTGTAAGAATTTACGAAATATTAAGGAGCATATTAGCCTTGATGGAGAACGACAAGATCTAAGCATTATGGCCCTAACGTTTGATTTTCTCGTAGTCTCGTTATGTTGTTTTTTAATATTGAGGAAATTCATAGTCTCGTCATGTTAGCATTTTTTAAGGTTCAAGGAGTTCAGTACGAACTCACAACGCCATAAGACGAATTAATGCAAATTTGACGACACTATGGACACACTCACGAGTGAGGAAAGTTAAGGAAAAGGAGGCGTTAAGGAGGAGGGACTTCCTTAACGCCCCTAGGCGCGAAGGAAGTTCAGTGTGGTTGCGAGGAAGTTGCTACTGGTGATAGCGGAGAGAGTCTGGCGGGCAAGGTTGAGGCTGTGGGTTTTGACTATTAGAGCGGGGCAAGCTTGACGAGAGGTTGACCTACTCTGGTGTAGCTCCTCGTTGGTCGTCCCGTGCGTGGGGTGGACGATACCTTTGACGAGAAGGTCTACGTCAGGGCCATGCCCGTGTCCAGGAATAGCACTTTTCGGAACTTACCTCAGGCTGAACAGTTTCTTGGTATCACCCACCTCAAGGTAA
>NZ_JAKNCW010000035.1:0-6406 GCF_022064045.1 Metallosphaera javensis (ex Hofmann et al. 2022)
TATTCAAAACGCGTATTACCCTGGTAAAAAACTTTTCAAGGGCCGAGGCACTGACGTCAAGTTCAGGGAAATGCTACCCCTGCCCAACGGCACGGTAATAATTTATATGGAGGGCGTGCAGTGGGCCTGGGTTCCTCAAAATGCGACCCAGATAATTTACCTGCCCAATGGGACAGAGCTACAGATACCTGTATCCAGTAACGTGATAACCTACATTAATGGTTTCCCCTACATTAAGGTGTACCCAAATCAGCCTGTTGAGATGGTGCTCTACAGCAATAACGTGGTTCATGCGTTTTACATAAGGTTACCTCACGGACCTCAAAACGTGAATATAGTGCCAGGGATAAACAGTTACTCCTTCTTCTTTGCCCCATCTGCCCCTGGAAACTACACCTTCCATTGCGCCGAGTATTGCGGAATTGGGCACTCCTACATGTATGGTTACCTATGGGTGATGTGAAATGAAGGCCTATCCCAGGACAACTCTCGGAGTAGCTCTGCTTTACACCGCCGGCGGGCTAGCCTGGTTAGCTGCAATGGGAATCGCTGCGTTATGGTTCAGAACCATCCTTCTAAGTCCTCACGTGAACCAGGCTGCAGGTTACGCCATTGCACCTCTCTACTACTTCCTTGTTACCTTTCACGGTCAGGCTGCCATGATGATGATTGTTGAGGACATAAGCCTGTCCATATTTGCGTTCTCCCTCTACAAGAGTAATATGTCAGCGCAGCACTTCAAGCTCCTCACTCTCTCCTTTTTCCTGATAAACCTTCCAATGATTGTGACCTTTGCTGGAGGACCGACCACGGGCTGGTACATGTATCCACCACTGTCTCTTCAGCTCGGGAGCTGGCTGTATTTCGGGTCATTCCCAGCTGCAATAGCAAGTAAGCTTGTGGGACTAGCCTACTTCATGATGTTCCTGAACGCAATAGGTACCATCCTTGCCTCAATCACGCTCTTCGTAGATGGTTATAAGACTAGGCCCAGGGAGGGTAAGATTCCCGTTTTCGCTGCTTATGGAATGGCTTTCGGTGGGGCTCTTATCTTCATAACTGAGTTCGCGCTGGCTGCGGGTGAGCTATGGTATGTCCTGTATTTCTGGGCGTCAGTGCCCGTGAATCCACTGACGTGGGTTGTCCTCTTCTGGTTCTGGGGCCACCCAGTGGTATATTATGCACCATTTGCAGTCTTCGGTGGGCTCTATTACTACATACCCAAGTTTGCGGGAAGGGCACTCTACAGCGAGAAGTGGGCCAGATACAACATTGTCCTCCTTTTCACCTTCAGCATGCTGGCGTGGGTGCATCACCTTCAGACATGGCCTTTGCCCACGGTTCTCAGGGCCTTCATCACCCCAACTACCCTGATTCTGGCAGCGGGATCAGGATTGACAGTCCTCAATCTTGGGCTCACGATTGCCACAGGAAAGGGATATCAGTGGAAGAATCCCATTGGCCTCTCAGCCCTTATAGCTCTCATAGGATTCATCCTAGCTGGGCTTCAGGCCCTCATCCTTCCCATAAATCCACTGAACGTGATCGTCCATAACACCTACTACGTGGTGGGGCACTTCCATCTCATGATCTGGACCATAATAGTGGTGGGCTACGTGTCAATCCTCTTGGATATGCTGGCATCTAAGATGAATGGCGCCTCTCTCTCCAGCTTGGGCGCTGGAATGGTGAGCGGAGGAGTGATAATGTGGACAATAGGGGCCCTCCTGCTGGGTTACACAATGAGCATTGCAGGTTACGAAGGACTTATCAGGAGATGGGTGGCCTATCCGGTGAAGTTTCTCTCCTACATGGACTGGATGACCATGTTTGCCATGATTATGGGAGCCAGCTTCGTAATGTACGGTTTACCGGTCCTCCTGACCCTTCTAGGAGTGAAGACATCCGCGTTCTGGGAAACCTCCGGTATCACTGGCGTCTCGTCAACAGGTGGAGGGCCGGGAGTTATGGCCTCAGGCACGGAAAACAGGTCTGTGGATCACGTTAATAAGCCAAATTAAAAAAGACAAAGGAAAAACTTTTTATTTTATTCTCTAATTTTATTTTATGTTTTCCTATCAGGGAGTTAAGAGGAGCGAATACAAGTTCCTGATTATTCCTGCGGTTACCTTGGTGGCGTTTTTGAATCCTGTGACGGAGGGTTTACAGTTCAGCAACCCTGTGGTGTTCATGCTGGATCATTACGCCATGTTCTTTGCAGGTTCCGTGATAGGTTATAAGATGTTTCGAGGGTCCCTTGCTTCCCTGGTGATGGGAGCGATTATAGCTGTCTTCTGGCATTTTCCTCTCCCCTTTGACTTGGCAGCCACCAACATAGCAATCAGGTTGATTTGTGAGGCCACGCTATTTCTGGGAGGCATCTTAGCAGGATCTTACATTCCTAAAATGAGCTTAACAGTGAAGATAACCTCCCTAGCTCTCTACATGCTTGGGGACACTTTTCTCAGCATCCTTTTCATAATTGGTAACCCGCTTTACACTAACGTGGACTTTCCCTCCATGCAGTGGGGTCCCTCCAGCTTACCCCTGGTGGGCATTGTTATGTTCGTAGTGATGAACCTAGTGTTGGTCTACACCATTGCCAGAATGATGAGGAATATGTCCATTTTCTAGGACTTGTCCATCACGTGGATAATTTTATTCTTTCTTAATTTGTTTGGAAATCTAGTTGAAAATAAAAACTCAAATCTTTCTAACCATATATATAAAGATTTTTAAAGATGAAAAGATAATGACATTTCGATAGAATATGTCATCTTCAATGGGTAGTAGCTCGAGTACTAGTTCTACTTCGAGCCCTGTTCCAAATAAGAGGATCCCGTTACCACCGCCAGACGCTGAAATATATCACGCCACGTGCAGGTTCTGCAATGTCGGGTGCGGATACGATATCTTCGTGTTCCCGGTCTATAAAGAAGGTGGACCGGCGAAGGGACAGAACGCTATTGTCTATAACATGAACGACCAGGTATTCAACAGGGATCTAACCAACTTCCAGGCTGATTACACATCTCCCGTTATTCCGTTGGGCGCCAATTACGGAACCCCATGGATAGGAGAAGGAATGGTAACAAAGACGGTAAAGTATAACACCCAGACTGGAGCTTGGGAGCCTGTCTACATTTTAGAAGTACCCAGCTCCGAGTGCCCAGTAAATGAGGGAACCTACTCCACCAGGGGAGGAAGAAATGCGCAGAGAAACTGGAGTCCCTTCTCCGATGTGGCCTCCGGTTACGCGGTATACCAGTCCAGGATACAGACGCCCCTGTTGAGATGGAACAACAGCTTCCAGCCCATTAGCTGGAGCTACGCAATCCAGGTTGCTGCCATGATTTCAAAGTACTACCTTGATAACGAGAACTTCAACTATCCTGACCCCGTGGGACCTGCAGCCATTCAGGTGATGGCAATTAGGTCTGACCACGGTGGGGGACAGGGGGGTGGAGTCTTCAGCAACATGGCTCCCGGCCTCTTCCTTCACATGGGTCTGGCTACACCCTTCGTCAGGTTCCATTATCAGGTGGCCTTCTCCCTGACTGAGGATGCACTGCTTGAGGCAACTAACGGGAATGGGACTGATACCGCAAGCATGCTGGATATTAGCATAGCTGATACGCTGGTTCTCTGGGGGATTAACGAGTACGCAACCTCCACAGTGAACTTCATCCAGCACATGTTTGATAACATCTCAGGTGCCACAGCAAGCAGAAAGGCCCAGTGGTTCGATCAAGGAGAGCCAACTCCGCCCGGTAACATTATAGTGGTGGAGGCTAGGCCCAACGAGACCGTGAGAGCTGCAGCGGCTAAGCTGGGTATAACTGTGGAACAGGCACAGTCTGGAATCACCAGCCAAACAGGAAACAACGGTGGCGGGTACATGCTATACGTCCAGGTAAATCCAGGAACGGACGCTGAACTCATTAATGCGGTTGCTGCCTACATCTACTACACTTACCCGGACGTGGTGAACCACTTCATCAGTCTGTATCAATCAGCAAGCACCTACGGCTTCAATTTTAACAGTCAGAATTATCAGTACTACACCGACTACCTTCAGTCAAAGTCCTTGAGCGAATGGTTATCTGAGGCAGAGAGTATTACGGGTGTCCCCCAGAACATAATAATGCAGATGGGAGACCTCATTGCAAAGCCCAAGACCGCCAACGGAAACACATACTATAAGAGAACTCTCATAGAGTTCGAGAAGGGTATAATCTGGTCTGGAAACTACACCCCGATTTACGCTCTTGCCAATTTGGCCATAATATCGGGAGCGCTCTCGGGTAGGCCAGGGTGCGGGCTCAGCACGGGTTTCGGTCACCAGAGGGGTGCCGCCTTCCCGTTACCACCACCACCCCCATGGTCCTCTAACCTGAGTCAGGGCAGGAACCTATGGATCCAGATGAGCTCTTACGTGCCTCAACAGCTACAGGCCCAGGGAATGCAGGTCAATGCTACGAATATAGTGAACTTCATCAAGAACTTCTACAGTCAATACACGAGTACGACGGTACCGCAGATATATCAGTATAATCCCATCGTGGACTATCTCATCTACAGCGGTTATGGAAAGGTTCTCTGGGTGTTCACCGCAGTTCCTTACAAGCAGACAATGAGCGGTAGCAAGCTTGGCTTAACAATCGATAACAGGGCAAGACTGCTCCAGGAGTGCGTGGAGAATAGTGCCAGTATGGGCGTTCCTTCTTCCTCCATGACTACCCCAACTGCATCATATAACACAAGTGCTGTAGGTCAGACCTTACCCAACGTTCCAAGTCCTCAAGATTACGCGAATGCAGTAATAAGCTGTCTAGGATCCACGAACGGAGCATTGTTCGTAGTAGGTCATGACATTATTCTGAATCAGAACAGGCTATTCGAGAATGCAGCCCACCTACTGATGCCCTCCACCTCCAATCATGGCGAGATATATGAAATAAGGTGGAACGGGCACGACAGGAGGCTCAGATTGGACGATGTGTATCACTCTCCACTAGGAATGTCAATGCCAGACGTTTGGACTTATGCCATGATTGCCTATGTGATTTATCAAATGTATCAGTCAGAGGGAAATGGGAATTCACCTCAGGCACAGAGATTATACACGGCTTTCAACAAGATATGGGAGTCCCTCTCCAACCATATGATGCAGAACTCTCAGCCACTTTCCATCGCTCCCTCGTACTCTGAGAACTACTACGATTATGACTGGTTCAGTATATACAATGACCTGTGGAACTACTACGTTGCAAACGGTCCTGTGAACTTCCCCTCATCTGTATGGCCCTATGGCTATTTCGTGCCACACGCCTTCCCACCGGGATGGTCACAGATAGATCTGAATGACCTGAAAATGGCGAGGACTGTTGGTGTACAGCTTCCCATCCTTGGTAAGACCACCAACCCAGACGGTAGCTTTACCCTATGGGGTCTCGTGAACTATGCTGAGCCTGCCATTCACGGAAAGTTCAGGGCTGAGGCAGTGACCATAAATCCCAATCAGGCAGTAACGGTTGGCAATACAAGCATACCTCTTATAACTAGACAGGTACAGTACATCAGCATAAATGATGTTCAGTCCATGTTCGGCTATTCGTGGGATACGCTTCTAAAGGCTGTGATCAACGGCTTCAATCCATTCCCAACGCCATATGTGGGAATATTCGGATATGCTGTCCAGGAACAGAGCAAGTACAAGTACTGGGTCAACAACGGCAGGTGGAACATCATATTCCAGTCAGGATGGACCGATTACCAGATACCTGAAATAGTGCAGAGAGTACCAATGCCAATCATAGAGATAAGTGCACAAGACGCACAGAATGAGGGGATAAACAACGGCGACATAATTCAGGTCTACAACGATTACGGATCCCTTGACGGTATAGCTTGGATATCCAATACTGTAACTCCAGGGCAATTGTTCGTGGCAATGGCGTTCGAGGTTAAACCTGGTGCGAACCAGGTAACCACGCCCACCGTGGACCCTGTTACCGACAACCAGATGGTTAAGTGGACATGGGCTAACATAAGGAAAATCGGGTCATTACCTCAAGAGATGCTGGAGCAAATAACGCTGGCACCAGTGGAGTTTAACGTGAACTCGGGATCTTCAGGTTCTTCGTAAAAAGCTTTTTTTCTTTTCTCGCTTTCTTCTTTTCATCTTTTATAGCTACGTAAGGAGTATATGAAAGAACAGACGTTAAAATATAGTTTGGTCTAGGTAGTGATGTCACAACGGGTGAAGTTCAGTTTCCAGGAAATCTATGGGCTTATCCCATATTGTTTGTGTATTTAGGGAGCCTTTATAGTTTGTGGAGTTTCTGAAGAGCTAACCTTAAAAACGCGTATTACCCATGTTGGTTATGCCCTCCGAGAAGAGGAG
>NZ_JAKNCW010000036.1:0-5660 GCF_022064045.1 Metallosphaera javensis (ex Hofmann et al. 2022)
GGAAGTGGTTCTCCACCTACTTCACCGTCTACAACCTGTTGCAATTGTGGCAGGTGAGATAAATTGTTGGACACACTCAGTAAGCATTTTATTATCCAACGTCTAAAGAGTTATTAAGGTCTTCCATGCCTTTAATTCGGCTCTTTAGTATTTCAGTAAAGTTCCTGACCTGTGACTGACAGTTCGCATGTTCCTGAAGGAAGAAGCTTTAATGAAGTACCGGTATATCACCCACTGTGAAACTGCTGTTCGTGAATCACAGGGACGTGTACCATCCTCAGGCGGGCGGGGCAGAGAACGTCATCCTGGAGGTTGCGAAAAGGCTGGTTAAGCGCGGGGTTGACGTATCTTGGTTAAGTGAGGCTGTCGGTTCTCCTCCCAACACTGTGGAAGGAGTGAAGCTCCTGCATGCGGGTAATCAAGTCTCACTACATCTTCACTCTCTGCGCTTCGCTAGGGAGTACGATGTGGTAGTGGACAGTGTTGCCCACGCGGTTCCCTTCTTCTCCTACCTCGTTAACAGGAAGTCCATTGCCCTGGTTCATCACGTTCACCAGGAGGTGGTGAAGTACGAGCTTAATCCTCTGACCGCCCTTCTGGTCAGGCAACTGGAGAAAGGAGTGAGGGGTTACCCCTGGATAATCTCGGTCTCCAACACGACGAAGAGGGACCTGGTCTCTCTGAAGGTGGATCCATCCAGGGTGACGGTGATTCATAACGGGATTGACCATTCCCTTTATCGCCCGGGGGAGAAGTCTTCAACTCCCACGATTCTCTAGATAGGGAGGATGAAGAGGTATAAGAATCCCCTTGACGCCATCCAGATGTTCAGGCGCTTAAGGAGACGCGCTACCCTGATCATCGCGGGAGGAGGTGAGCTGGAGGGTGAGGTGAGGTGCGCCATTCAGGGGGAGAGTAACATTCAATACCTGGGAAGGATACCCGAGGAGAAGAAGGTGGAGCTCTACCAGAGGGCCTGGGTGGTACTCTCGACCTCGTTCATTGAGGGGTGGGGAATGATCGTGATTGAGGCCAACGCCTGCGGGACACCTGTGGTTGGGTATGCCCGCGGATCAATTCCCGAGATAATTCAGGACGGGGTAAATGGTTTTCTTGTGCCATACAAGGATCTGGATGCCATGGCCAGGCGGGTGGAATACCTTCTGGACGAGGGGGTCATGAGGGAGTTCTCCAGGGCCAGTTATCAGACTTCACTTAAATATGACTGGGAGAAAACTGCGGAGCAGTATTACGAGAAGATGAGGGAAGTGGCTGAGTCGTGACTCACTTGAGAATCGTGGTGTTTCTGGACCTGTATTTTGATGCACATTTTCCCATAACGCACATGGGATTTATTGACCAGACCGTCTCAGGAGCCTACATCACCTTTATCCTGACGAGATCAGGAGGACAAGGGTCTTAGGGGCTCTTTTCGTCAGGGCTCCCCTTATCTTATATCTTTACCCTAGTACTTTGTGTAAGTTTTTACCCAGTTCTCTCTGAACGGCGCCCATGCCAGAGGATAAAAATTAATCAAAACTACTAGCGACGACCTAGTTGACGAGAATTGATGTAGTTTCCAGTGTGATCACGTTCCATAGAGAAGTTTATTTTGCTCAAGTTTAATCTCACTTTATGAAGGGATTACTTCTTGCGGGAGGTCACGGTACCAGGTTAAGGCCCTTGACCCACACTGGGAACAAGCATACCATTCCCATTGCCAATAAGCCCATGGTCCTTTACGCCGTGGAGAACCTGATCAACGCGGGAATCCGCGACATCACAGTGATTCTAGGCCCCATGAAAGAGGGAATCACCGAGGCCATAGGTTCCAGGTACCCCGCGACCTTTCATTACGTGGAGCAGGAACCGCTGGGGCTGGCCCACGCAGTGATGAAGGCCGAGCCATATCTGGATGAGCCCTTCATCATGCACCTTGGGGACAACCTGCTCCAGAACGGGATCTCCCAGTTTCTGAACAGGTTTAACGAGACCCACGCTGACGCCGTAATAGGGGTCACCCCCGTTAAGGACCCGAGGCAGTACGGTGTCGTGGTCCTGGAGAACGGGAGGGTGAAGAAACTGGTGGAGAAGCCCAGGGATCCACCCTCAAATCTCGCGTTGGTGGGTGTTTACGTGTTCACCCCCATCATTCACGATTACACGAGAAAACTGAAGCCGAGCTGGAGAGGGGAGTACGAGATCACCGACGTTATCCAGATGATGGTGGATGACGGCAAACGCGTGGAGGTGGTTCACGTGGAGGGGTGGTGGAAGGATACGGGGAAGCCCGAGGACTTGCTCGAGGCAAATCAGCTTGTTCTGGATGGGCTCGAGGGTACCTTTCATCACGACCACGCCACAATCCAGGGAAGAGTTCAGGTAGGGGAAGGGACAGTCCTGAAGGAGAACGTCACAATCCGCGGACCCGTTGTCGTGGGAAGGAACTGCGTCATAGGCCCCAACGTGTACATTGGCCCATACACCTCAATCTGGGATGGATGTGAGCTCAGCGACGTGGAGATAGAGAACTCGATCCTCATGAAGGAGGTTAAGATCAGGGGAGTTAACGCCAGGATAAGCGACAGCATCCTGGGGAATAACGTGGTTGTGGAGAGTAAACCCGGTATTCCCAGGGTTACGAGGCTGGTGGTGGGAGACAGGTCCAAGATAACGCTGTCAAGTCCTTGAGTGCGTTACGCGATTCTTCTAGGTTGTTGATCTCCTTCATAGTGTCGTCATGTCGGCATATTTTAAGTTTCAAGGGATTCAATGCGAAGTCGCGAAGCCATAAAACTAATTTATGCAAGTTTGACCACACCATGATCTCCTTCAGCTAGGGATGCTAGTGTTCTTTCTATCTAAACCAACAGTCATGTTTTATATACTTCAAAATTGACTCTTATTTAATGTCATTAATAACAAAGTATGAGAGGGCGAGGATGATTGCGCGATCTCTGCGGGTCAGCACTGCGGATGTACTCGTTTCTTACCTCTTGAAAAGAAATTTGAGGGTTAACTTGGCGGGTTCCACAATCCATATTCCCCTTTCCAATGCTGCCTCATTAGCCGAGCTTCTCTCAAAGAATTGGGAAGTAACAGGCCTTCAAGGGAACCTGATAACCTTAACCAATAACCACGAGAAGGTGAGTATAACCTGCAGAACTAATAAGGGATGGGATCTGGGACATCTTGTAGAGATATATTTGAGAAAAGTTTACGACTACGACGTAAAGGATAAGGTAGTTATAGATGCGGGGGCAAGTAACGGCGACTCAAGCATATTTTTCGCGAAAAAGGGGGCTAAAAAAGTAATAGCACTGGAGCCTGACGAAGAGAGTTTCTCTTTGGCGATAAGGAATGTGGAAGCTTCAGGGGTGAAGGACAGGGTGGTACTTTTGAACCAGGCCTTAGCCTCACGGAAGGGAAAGATCACCTTTTACGTTTACGAGAATAATGTGAATGGTAACTCCATAGACCCTGAGAACATGGTCAAGCTGAGTCAGAAACTTATTCCAAGGACAGTGGACAGCGTGACCTTACAGGATTTGCTGGATATGGTGAAGGGTGAGACGGTGGGTCTACTGAAAATGGATTGTGAGGGGTGCGAGTATTCTGTACTTGGTAGCTTGGACAGGAACTCGTTTAACAGGATTGAAGCAATAACCATGGAGTATCACAACGGGTTGCAGAACTTACGGGAAATTCTTGAAAGCAACGGGTTCAAGGTTAGGGTGGAGAGTTCTTCAGGGAAAATGGGATATATCGATGCGAGAAGAGAGTGAGGGGCTACGTCTGGGCTTCTCCATGCGATTTGTATATATCGTTTCTTATTTTAGACGATTTGGCTTAGAATTGATTTAGAGATTGTATCCTGACCCGCTACTGATCAAGGTACCTGAATGGTTTGGTTCCTACTAGGGAATGCCCCGATTTGAGCCCGAACTGAGCGATGAGGGGCTCAATCTGCAGGTGTTAGACATCTATGGTCAGAACTAGCGTGTGGAGTATTTGTAAGTCGTGTGGAGTATTTGTAAGTAAGGCACAGCAGACTTTGCTAAATATTAAATTAAGAGGCAGTCTGGACGTTACTTGGCAAAAACTCAACGCATTAGTTTAGAATTATTTTAATTCAATTCAATATAGTTTGTGGATTTTCTGGAATAAGCTTTATCCACCGCGATACCATAGCTCAGCCTCATCCTGACGTGATTCGTCCAAATATTCCATACACTACAATTCAATATACATTTATTGAAAATGGATTTCCCATCTATTAGTATAGGGTGGGAAAGGGTTAATATCCACTGTTCACTTTTCCCACCATGGAAGGTAAAGCGCTGGTCACGGGAGGTTATGGGTTCATTGGATCCAATTTCGTGAGGATGATCTCTGGTACACTAGATGTTATAGTTGTGGATAACTTCTCCGTTGGATCAAACAGGAGAAACCTAGAGGGGGTTAACGTAAGGACAGTTGAGATGGATATACGTGATCCGCGTATCCAGGACCTGATCCGACGCGAAAAGCCTGATTTCATCTTCAACTTCGCCGCTGAGTCCCACGTGGATCGTAGCATCCAGGACCCCCTCTCCTTCGTGTCCACCAACGTTTTGGGAGTGGCCAACCTCCTCGAGGGAGTGAGGCGCTACCACGAGGACGCGGTGTTCATTCAGGTTGGGACAGCCGAGGAGTACGGGGAGATCTTCTCGGGCTCATTCAAGGAGGGAGATCCCCTCAACCCTTCATCCCCCTACTCTGCCTCCAAGGCTGGCGCAACCCTCCTGGCCATGGCCTACTCCCGCACCTATCACCTGGACGTTCGCGTCACGAGGAGCGCAAACAACTACGGTCCCTACCAGTTTCCTGAGAAGCTCATACCCAAGACGATCATTCGCGCCCTCCGTGACCTGCCGGTTCCCGTGTACGGTACAGGAAAGAACGTTAGGGACTGGATTTACGTTCTCGATAATTGCGAGGCTATCCTCACAGTGGCAGAGAGGGGAAAGCCAGGTATCTACAACATCTCCTCGGGGGAGGAAAGGACAAATCTGGAGGTGGTGAACGCGGTTCTCTCCCTCCTGGGAAAGCCAGGGCTGGTGAAGTTTGTGGAGGACAGGCCAGGTCTCGACTTCAGGTACAGTGTGGATTCCACCAGGGTGAGGGAGCTGGGCTGGAGACCAAGGGTGAGCTTTGAGGAGGGGATAAGGCTCACGGTGGAGTGGTACCTGAGGAACAGGTGGTGGTGGGAGGGAGTGGACGAGCGGGTTCTGGGGGAGACCCCCTTCAAGTCCTGAGGTTAGCGTTGGTACCTGTGCAGTAGTTTAGAGGATCTAGTTAGGTTTGTTGTGTATTTCACGTTGATGGCTCCTTAAATACACAACGACATAAGAACTCTGTTTTGATTTTTTCTTTAGCACGGGCACCGTTCAAAGAGCATTGAGAAAAACTTACACAAAGTACTAAGGTTGCTCAGGCTCTCTGGATTGTGTGATGTGGAGGGTAACTGATTAAAACCCGGTGAAGGCGTCACGGATCTGTTGGCGTCAAACGCTTCAGCGCGATGCCGTCTCGAAACTCAGTTAGCACTTTTCGGAACTTACCTCAGGCTGAACAGTTTCTTGGTATCACCCACCTCAAGGTAAAGGGTTTTAAGCAGG
>NZ_JAKNCW010000037.1:0-5649 GCF_022064045.1 Metallosphaera javensis (ex Hofmann et al. 2022)
CTGAAATGAACGCTCCCTGCCGTTGTTTTAAATATGCCCAAGGATTTCGACTGGTAGTCGACTACTTGGAAGGATAAGTAATTTTTGAATTTACTCTAGAGTTAACCTTTATCTTCACTGGTTACCCGATATCGGCGTAAGGAGCCTCTGACGCGAAATGCTCAACAAATCTAACTAGGCCCCTTCACAGATGAAACTTAAGTCAGAACATCACGCAAGTGGACAAAAGGGCAGAACCTGAGACCATAAGATACTTTAGGTATCAGGAGATATATAATGATTTTATTCTCTATAATATGAATAATTCTATGAATCCTATGGCATCTTGTAACGATATTTACTTGCGATAATATCTGTTCTCATATATTACAATCGCTGAATTAATTGTTACCTAACCGTTGATTGGTGACTCACTCACAATTAAGGATATGGAAAGGACTTGTTGTGACTACCAGTCGAAATTCCTGCTCCTCTTTATATAAACGGTTTGCCACGGATTCTTATGGATATCTACCTAGGATACGAACTGTACAGTAATGTTAGTGGCTTACTTTATATTTTCTATATTCTCAATTTCACCAGTCATACAGCGTTAATCTCAGTGATTAACCCTTCGACTCATACCATCATGAACTATACATCAGCGATTCCCAGTTTCTTGATAATTACTCATGCTAATGGTACATCATTCACTTTCTGTCTTGGATCTCAAGCAATACCGGCATTTAAAATAGCAGGAAGAAGTATTCTCATTTATTCTACAAGCGGTGTTCTATTGGAAAAGGTAAATACAAACGAAAACATGACCCTCATATACGCTAATTTTCCTGGTTTAACCAATGAACAGATTCCTAACTTTAGAGAATTGGCTGGTGAAGTAGATCTGTTTCCGATCAATATTACCACCATTCTTGGGATTGTACTGGGTCTTCAATTATTCCTTGTATTAAGGAGGGTGATAAGATGATAGAGGTAAGGAGGGACATGGCATGGTTATCTGCAGGATTTTCTTTCCTCGCAATAATATTCTACCAGGGATTCGACGTCACGCTGGGCAGAACAGTCTTCGCCAATCTCTACGAAATTCCCTTGATTGCAATCTCTTTCAACGTGCTTGCGTCAGTATTTCTTGCACTAAGCAAGGGCTACTACATTTACGCTATCCCTCTCTCTTTCCTAAGCTATATATTCTGGCCCGAAGTAATTAGCGTTGTACTTTTTCTGTTGGCGATAACTGCCTTAAGGGGAATTCCTTCATTCGCTAGGGATGTCCTCTTAGGAATAGATGCATTTGCAGTTACCTACGTCATATTAGCGATAGTAGGAATAAGGATAAATTTACTCATGTTACCAGTGGCCGTTATTCAGGTTGGTGCCCCAATTTTAATACCATTGATCTTATTGATTGGAATAATTTATGGATATAGAAGCAAAGGGATTCCTACAGGTGAAATAAACCTGTCTTTAGCGTTTGCAATCTTTGTAACGTTGATGGTAACCACCCTACCCTTCACCGGGATAAACTCCCTGGGAAGATTCCTGTTCCCAAATCAAGCTCCATATGTTGACTGGTTGTTATCACCATCCCTTGGGAAGTTCTTCATTTCTCGTCCACTTTATCTAGCTCTCCTCTATATCTTGGGGAAATTGGTGAATGCAACAATTTTATCTCAATGGCAAATTCCAGTACTTTCACTTATTTTTGTACTTTCTGCACATAAATTAGGTAACTCTGTTAGGCAGGGAATGGGACCACTTGCTGCCCTACTGGCTGGTGTATCACCTACCATTATAGCTCTTCTCTATTCCAATTTGGAGGCCAATATCCTATCTCTTTCCTTCATGTTCCTCTCCCTTTCATATCTCCTGAGGAGTGAGACAGGGAAGGCTATACTTCTCTCCTACCTCTCAATGTTATCCCATATATTCACATGGACTCAGCTTGAGGGAACATTAGTGATATTTACATTTGTCTACTTTCTAATTAAACGACAAATCCCCTGCAACCTGAAGAGGTATGTCCTTTTAACGGGGCCAGCATTACTTTTTAGTCTAATTCTTTTATTTACGGTATTTTCAATCCCCATAGGTTTTTCGCTGACCAGTTACTTGAACCAAATAACCCTGTTGAGTTGGGGAACCGTAAATGCGCTTCTATTCTTTACACTTTCCGTGTACGGATTGGATAGTTCGCCTAGAATGATCTATGCCATCTTCACCATCTCTGTACTGGAGACCTTTGTCCTCAACGCGGTTCAGAATCTGATTATCGACATTCCATTTTTCATTCCAGCTTCCTTGGGAGTTCTTAAGCTGGACTCGGGCTTGAGAGTTCCTCTCCTTCTTCTCCTCGTAGTTTGGGGACTTATCATGAGCCTTAACAGCTTTCCCTATTTATATGGAGGTGTTACAATTTGACTAAAAAGATAATTATAACTGGCGTAAAAGGCGGAACCGGAAAGTCCTTCGTCTCATTCCTTCTTCTTAAAAAGCTGATAGAGAAATGGAGAGTTCTTTTTGTGGATATGGATAACACCCTCACCGTAAGCAGGTTGCTCGGAATCCTCCATTTGAATGACCTATACGACGCACGTAACGACCACCTTGATTTATGGAAAAATGATAAAGTAGTAGTTCTTCCCATGGGTACGATAAATCAGAGTAGGCTGAAGGAGTTTCAGAAGATCTACAGGGAAGTAGCGAGGGAAAGTGACATGATTGTAATAGACTCATCTAACATTTCCAACCCTGCCCTAGAGGTAGAGGGACATCTTCTTCAGTGCGCCGAAATAAATTTTGTTCTAGTTACCACACCCCAACCTTTCTCGTTGAAAACCAACCTAGATGCCCTGCTTTCATTGGAAATGATATATCCTGCCGCTCCTTCACAAAAAGTCATGGTTCTAAACATGGTCAAAGATGAGCCGTCTAACCTACCTAATAACGTAACACTAGTGAAGATACCATTTATCAGGCAGCTCTATATTTACGGAGCCTCCCATGTGGTAGATGAGTTTCCTTCCATTAATGCCTCAATTGAGAAACTAGCAAATGTACTTGGCACAAAATTTACAGGCGGCCTACCATGAAAGTAAGGGAAACATTTGAAAATGACAGGAGAACCATAATCTTAGATGAAGATTTTCATAGGGTCATCACATTTAGAATAGATATAGAAGTGAACAAGAGACTTGAGAGTCTTTCCGCGAGGACTGGGTTAACCAAGACAAGTTTAGTGTTATCAATGATCGCCAGATTTCTATCAGAAAGCGATGCATACAGAGAACGCATCCTTCGACACACGGATAACTTGAACACACCCTGTACCATAGGAGTGAGGATGAGAGATTCTCTAGTGTCTTCTCTTTTATCGAAATTACCTTCAAAATATCCCTATACAGTGGCTCTCAGAAAGATTATTTCGTTCTATATGAAAGATTCTGAATAATATAAAACAATTTACTCATTATTTCATTTCTAGGGAGTATTAGCAAAGGGTTTTTAAATTGTACGAAATCAATCTAGTCATATGAAAACTGCAATAATATTACCAACGGTATTCTTCTCAGCGATAGTCTCAGTGGCTTACTATTTAGGAGTACCACTCCTCATTCTAGCAGGCGCTCCACTACTCCTTCTTCAATACTATCTGGTAACTAGGCGTCAGATAGTTGATCAGCAGAGCCTTGAGGCGTATATTATGGAAAACTATGGTGTATCATGCGAAGGGAAGATAACTTTTGTTGATAACGTGGATCTCTACCTCTTTTTCCCTTCAAAGATCAATGACAACACGGCCATTGTTGATAGGAACCGTTGTATAATTAAGCTGAATGGGAAAGTAAAGTCCATGGGTCTTTATGAGGGAATAGAAGAAGCAATATCTAAACTATGTAAGCCTGAAATCAGAAGAGTAATAGCGAATTAATATATCATTTTCTCCACTAGCTTAACCAACTCATAAAGCTCCTTTGGTGGTTCACAGTTTTGAAACCCGTTGTAGAGTAGATCCTTGTAGAAAGGTATCTTAATCGTCTTTATTCCAGGAACCTCTATATCCTGATTCTTGACCATATTTGCCACCAAGGCTAGAATTTCCAGTGACGAAGACTCGGGAACCATGAGCTTCAATATTTTTTTGTACTCTTGGATAAATATTAACACTCTCTGCAGGGGAAGCGCCGGCGTGGTTACAGGAATGAAATAGGATTCCTTGTCATTGGTGACCTTATAATATGCCTTATACTCCATGAGTTCAATCTCACCGATTCCGCCTGGAGAATTATCCGTTATTATTATATCAGCATCATTCAATATATTTTTATAAACTACATAGAATTTCTCAAGCGGTGGAATATTGCTTGGCTGAAACCTAGCCAATGACACCACCTTGAGATTTCTATCCTCATATACAAATTCTCCATTAATATCATCAGCAAGATAATTTAGAATCCCTATTTTTATACCAAATATAGAACTTATAGTTGCGGTCAGGTCGCGATCAACAAGAACAACTTTATATTTATCACTAAGTATCTTTGATAAATAGTATGAAATTGTTGACTTACCCACTCCCCCCTTGGGACTCACCACTGCAATTCGAATCATGACATAATATCATGCTCGATTATTATAAAGAGCCCCATAAGTTTCGACTACAAGTCCTCATTTCCTTGTTCCGATAAAGGCCATCACACTAGCTAAAACGTAAAAGACTAGAAAATATAACCATATAGTTGCCACAATATGATCCAAGGGATTTTTATAAAAGTAAAAGATTACGGGGGATATAATGGAAAACGCTATCAATAGTTTAAAAATTGCATAATCAAGTCTAGTACTAACTGTAGATTTTAATATAAACTTGAGAAAGATATTATTTCTCATTTTATAAATTCCAGGTATCTTTCCTAATACTTTTTTACCGTCTTCTGTAATTATCCATTCCACCCTTAGACCGGATATGCTCCTTTTATTAATTTTTTTAAAAAATTTATATCGTGTTGCTAATATCTCTAGGTAATTTATTATGGTCCTCTTGGAGACTCCTAGTTCCTTGGAGAGTGCTGTCAAGGGCACCTTGCCATCGTTCACCATGGCTGCCTTACCTATTTCAACGAAGTAGTAGTAGTGGTTTAGATTATGCATTATGTCTAGCTCGCCATCAAGTTCGTCCTGTGGCTTAACTTCCACAACCTTTTCTGATGGATCCACACCCGAACCGTTTGTAGGGCTCATAACAGTCGAAAGGGACAGGAGCTTACCTAGAAGTGTACGACCTGCGGGAGACAAATCATAAATATCATATTTTATCTTCTCCACTAGTCCCTTCGTTATTAATTTCCTGATGGAATCTATGGATGCTTTTTTATTTATTCCAACACCCTTTGATATTTCTGATATTGTGGAGGCTCCTCTCTGAGATAGAAACAACACAATTTTCCACTGTATTTCTCCTCTGGCGAAATCGATATTCTCATCCAATTCTTTCAATATATCCATCAAGTCATTGTCAGTCATTTTCTTAATACAAAAGACTTCCAAAGATTATAAAATATTAACACTTTCTCTTTACGACGAGAACCTAGTGACCACGTACGAGATGTTCCCGTTTCTGTTTTAATACTGGTACGAGCTTCTCAAGGAGGA
>NZ_JAKNCW010000038.1:0-5065 GCF_022064045.1 Metallosphaera javensis (ex Hofmann et al. 2022)
GGACCTGAAGTACCCTGGAGATGGCCCTCATGCTCATCCCGTTCGCGTACATCCTGAGGGCCCTCTCCCTCACGCTCTCATCGTGATGGTGCTTCGCTCCCTTCACGTCTTCCCGCACTCCCTGCACAGGTAGAACTGCCTTCCCGTCACCTTCCCGTTCTTAACCACGTGATTCCGCACGAGGGACAGGGAACGTCCCCGTAAACAGGTTTCCTTCCCCTCTTGGCCATAAGTAATACTCCCTATACAAATATTTATACCTTAATGACGACGCCATGGACACTTTCGTGTATAAACGTTAGGTTATATGCGAGATTGACGTGACCTCCCTCTCACCTTAAAAACTTTATAGCTAGGTAACGCAGGATTTTGGCTAATGTATACCTGCATAGATCCCCTGAAGGTCTCGGAGGAGCTCGGTAGGCAAGTGAAGAGGCTGGCGAGGATGCAGGACGCTGTGAGGAGTGACACGTTCGTGAAGTTGACGGGCGCGCTGGCGTTGACGGGAGAGAACATGCACGCCATGTCAAGGATCGCGGGCTTCAACTACGGGAACGGGTTGAGGAAGCTGGACGATCTATCCGCGGTGGAGCTGGAGAGGGTCGTGAAGGCTCTGGTCAGGGACGATCCGGTCCTGCTAATCGTGGACGACACGCACGACGTGAAGAGGTATGCCCTGGCTGAGCCCGTTTCCGGGACGTGGGCGCAGATCTTCTACGTCCCGGGCGAAGGGGCGTTCCTTCCCTCGCTTCAGCTCCTGGTCATTGCGGTGAAGGACCTGAGGACAAACCAGGTCTATCCGGTTCACGTGGAGATCTACGTGCCCAGGAAGGTTATGGACGAGCTGGAGAAGAGGGGAGTAGTGGTTACCTTCAGGACCAAGATAGAGCTCATGCTGGAGCTAGTGTCCAGGTTGAGGGAGATCTTCAACGTTCAGGGGATAGTGTTCGACACGTGGTACGTGAACGGGCGAACCCTCCTCCCGGACCTGGTCTCGGAGCTCAAGTCCAACGCCCGGGTAGCTGAGGGTGGCGAACCTAGGCGAGTGGACGAGCTCGGGCCAGGGGTTCACCACGTCACGTACAGGGGCGTCCCCATTAAGTTACTCGTGGTGGATTATAAGGGTCACGGTAGGAGATACTTCTTCTCCACCGATACCTCCACGCCCGAGGAGGAGATCCTGACTGCGTGGGAGAACAGGTGGGACGTGGAGGTGATCATCAGGGAGATGAAGCAGCTGGGGCTCGAGGAGGGATCGCACAGGTCCCTAACGCGTACCCTGGGCTTCATCAAGCTCGTAGCCCTCACGTTGATCGCGCTCCTCCTCGTGAGGTACTCCCTCAAGCTCTCCCTGGGGGTCAAAGAGATTTCCACTACGTTGAAAAGAGTTTACCTGGGTCTCAAGAGGAGGCGAAAAGTGTAAAGTGGCACGTTAATCTCGTATATAACCTATAAACGTTAAGAATATAGCTCAAATAAACATATTACTAATGAAGGTTTGTGAGGAATACGTTATATGAATTAAGCTTTTCCATTCATCATGACAACTGTTGGACAACATTTATAGGAAATTATGTTATTGAAAATCTTTCGCGTTTCGTAAATTTGGAAAAGGGTTATGTTAGAAGTACTATAATATTGGAAAAGAAACATAAGGATTTAATTTATACAATAAAGAAACATAGGTCATACATCGACTATTATTCGCTACATACTTCCGGCAGATATGTGATATTTGATTTCAAGAAAAATACCCATCGTGTATTGGAAGCCATACTTTCGTTGGACGGATTAGTAGTTGATGATTTTAAATATGATGGGAAGGAATTTTGGAAAGTGTTAATATATAGGGATAAAATCAATGAGCTTTTAGATATATTGAAGAGCGAAGGGGATATCCAGGTTTTAGGTATGAAGGAGTATGAACATAAAGAAGACGAATTAACTCCACAAGAGTTAAAAATACTGAGTCTAGCATTTATGCAAGGTTATTTTAACTTTCCAAAATCCATAAGAATGGGTAAACTGGCCAAATTCTTAGGTGTTAACAAAGCCACTGTCGCTTATCATTTGAGGTCGGCGGAGCGTAAAATGATCAACAGATATCTAGAGGAATTGAGATTTAGGAACATTATTCAAGCTAAAAAAGACTATGAAACCTAACTCCTCCTGTTTATCCTCCACGAAGTGTAAAGGGTTACTCCAAGGCCCTTGTAGCTGTATCCTCCTTGACGAGTAATACTCCTATCAAGCCCAGAACACCGTAAATCACACTTACTAATGCCACGTAAGGCCAACCTATTAAATAATTATCATTAAATTGTTGAAGTATAAACGTCATTATTATTGGTGCTAATCCTCCAGATAAAGGTGTTGCAAGATTTATTGCAAACGACGTCGCCGTGTATCTATATTTTGTTGGAGTATATTCAGCATAAAACGTTGGCATTACAGACCATCCAAATAATTCTATAACATAATATGCAGCAACGGCAAGTATAACTAAAGATGGAACTCTTGTATTCATTAGAATGAAGAAAGGAAAACTAAATAAAATGACTCCAATGGGACTAATTATCATGATCTTTTTCCTGCTTCCTATAACATCACTAAGATACGCTGCTACCATTGTTCCAAATACTGTAGCTATAGCTCCTATCATTACTGCTAAAGTTGCAAAGCTTGAATTAAAATGAAGAAATGATTTTATATATGCTTGACTGAAGCTAATTGCAATATAGAAACCTGCACTGGCCTCTAGGAATATCATAGCCATGATAAAAACTTTCTTCCAATCTTTTTTCATCATGTCAACAAATGGTATCTTCGATATTTCTTTTTTAGAAAGCAACTTGGTGAAGAGTGGGGTTTCATAGACTTTATATCTTAAAACAGCTGCAGTGATGGCTACTACAAATCCAATATAGTATGCTATTCTCCATCCAGAACTTAAAAATACCGGCTCGGGTAGTCTTTCGAGTAATAAGAAAGCGACATTTCCAAGAATAACGCCAAACTGAAGCCCTTGCTGAATCCAACTTACCCAGAATCCCCTGAACCTTTTAGTACTTACGAACTCAGTTAACATCGTAGCTGCCCCACCCCACTCGCCACCTATCCCAAGTCCCTGAAGTAGCCTAAAAAGAGTGAGCAAGATAGGTGCCAGTATACCTATTTGGGATAAAGAAGGATCTAGACCTATACCTAGAGTGCCTATGCCCATAGTTAATAATGTCCATACTAGTGACGATTTCCTCCCAATTTTATCTCCAAAATGACCGAATAAAATTGATCCTATAGGTCTAGACAAGAAACCTATCCCAAAAACGGTAAAGGATAGGAGCAGTGCTGTAGCGGGGTTAGAAGAAGAAAAGTATATTTCAGGCCACACTATTGCTGCTGCTGTTGATGACACTACAAAATCATACCATTCAAGAGACGTACCTATATTAAGTACGGCTGTTATTTTTACAAGATCTTTCCTTGCAAGTTCTCCTCCACTCATTTCAGCACCTCTTAATTCAATTTGAGCATAAAAATTTAAAAATTAAAATTATAGAATTTCTTTGAATTCAAAGATAGAATATTCATTAAAGATTCTTTTCCTAGCTCACTTTGATTCTCTATGAAGTTCCTTACTGCACCAATCACCATTTCTTCATGGCCATAATCTGTGGCAAAGACTAATTGCGATCCTATACCCATTTTTCTTATCATATATTCCAAGATATCTGTAGGTTCTTCGGCCTCAACACTTACATATATATTTCCTGACTTCAAGTATTCTAATGGCTGGGCCTTAGGAAGCTCGTTTATACCATAATATTCCTTTGCTATTTTTATGGATGGATGCTCATATTGCTCGCTGTAATAAAATATCCAGTAGGGAAGCCAAGTGGATCCGGCCTCTGCCAGCAAAACTTTGATGTTAGGATATCTATCAAAGTAACCTTCACCAATTAGCAATGTGAGTAATATTTCCATGGTTATAGAGTGGGTCATAACTCTTGAATAAAGATACTTTCTCCCTAGCAAAATCCATGGTAACGGCAGTGAGGATAGAGAGTGGATGGTGACAGGAACATTAAGTTTTGAGACCTCTTTCCAGAACGGATCGAATGAAGGATCGGCAACTGTTTTTATTCCGTTCCCCACTTCACCTTCACCAATAACTATCGGTGGAATTGCAATTCCGGCATAACCATTGTAGTTTACCACTCTATGTAGCTCGTCGATGGCAAGTCCGACATCCTGTAATGGCACGACATAATTAGCCTTAATCCTTTCAATGCTTTCTAGTTTATCTGAAACATATTGATTGTATGCCCTGCACAGTGAGGCAGCGTAATTAGCATCCTTGATCATAGCTATGGGTATAGCTAGCGTAGGATTCACAACCTGCATATATACTCCCATCCTATCCATGTCCCTAAGTCTTCCCTCTATGTCATCTAACGAGCCGTCCCTAGCAGACGGTGTCTCACTGTGCATATCTATTACTTTACCAAACCTTGGATGATCAAAATGCTGAATTAGACCTTTGACGGGACCTGGTCCAGGCGCTCTTAACGGCCTCGGTACTAACATACCATCAATCACCCAATATCTGGTTCCAAACTCCACATCTTCTACAACTTGAGGTAACTTGTACTTTGAATCCAGGTATTTTTGGTAATGCTCAAGCTTCTCAACTATATGTGCATCTGCATCTATGACTTTTATCTCTTTATTAAAGATACTTTCCAATTTTTCCTTCTCACTCATTTTGTCTTCCCAATCACAAGCTAGACAAAGTCGTAAAAATAACATTCTCAAACGACGTTTAAGGCCGTTAATGACAAAAATGGGTTGAGATCGTTCCCGAAAGCATTATACTTTCATAATTTTACGGGGAAAATAACATAGTTAAACTGCTTCAGAGTGTCGTCATGAAGGTATAAATATTTGTATAAAGAGTATTACTTGTGGCCAGGAGGGGAAGGAAACCGGTCTACAGGGACGTTCCCTGTCCCTCTTGTGGAAGTAATCACGTGGTTAAGAACGGGAAGATAAGGGGAAGGCAGTT
>NZ_JAKNCW010000039.1:0-3921 GCF_022064045.1 Metallosphaera javensis (ex Hofmann et al. 2022)
TCAGGGAGGAGAGAGTGGAGGACAGAGGGTAGAGAGTAGAGTTCAGGGAGGAGAGAGTGGAGGACAGAGGGTAGAGACCATAGAGAATCCCCTAGAGTCCTCCCTTGGGCAAAATAACGTAGCCACACAGATGGCTAAACTTTCTGAACGGACTCAAGGACAGGATCACGATCTGGAGCAACTAATGGAATCCTTGCTCGATAAGGATCCTAAAATCGGTGTGTGGAGTTATCCCGCATATGCTGTCCTGCAGTACCTTTACCATACTAAGCCCGGATTCAGAATGAGCAAGGTAGCAAAAGATGCTTTAGAACTGGGGTTAAAACAACTTTACCCTGATCTTTACATGAAAGCCGAATCCTTGGCGAGACAGAAGGGGCTTGTGAGATAGGGACTCTCATTACATCATCCCTCACCTACAATACGTTTCCAGCAAAGTCATGATATCGAATAGTTGTTAATCTTCTTTCTGTAGTCTAGAGTAAATTGCCCTACCCTCACGGATGGCATCTCTTAGTTCATCGACCATGCTCGATCCCCTCCACTCACAGCGTCCAATGGAACTCATCCTTGACGCCCCGTATGGGAGGGTTATGGAGGCATTGGTTTCCGCAAGCTCGAGTTCGGTTCCATCCCTGGGTGGCCATCCCACGTGATCGCAGGATGGGGTTTAGCAGGTCACGATAGATTTACCCATTGTCACTCAAAGCCTTTCTTTGGACTATCCATCCCCGACCTCACGGATAGGGTCTTCAGCCCCTTAACTCCCAAAGAGATAAAGGGAGAGTAATACCTGCCTAGCATCTTCTGCCTAAACATTAAACTGAATACCAGGATCCTGTTAGAAAACCATAGAGGGTATAGCACAGCTAAAATATCTAAGGAAATATCCCCTTCAACGACGACCAGTAGAGATGCGTAAATACTCTCTTCATTTCGTAAAATATTGAAGATGCACCATAAATTGAACTTCTCTCGAAGTTCATCCTGACCAGATAACCCTTTCTGGAACTTGCGTAAACGGCACAAATTGCACTTCCATCGTAAAGTTTCTTACTACCTCCCTCTACTGCGTGAAGTATGTTGTCGGACACCACTTTAGCCTCATAATGAGCCTTGGAGCCTGTCTTGGGTGGAGTTAGAATATTGTTGGCATCGCCTATAACAAACACGTTATCATAGTTCTTATACTTCAATGTGGTCCTATCCACGGGAATGAAGCCAGTCTGATCTGCCATCTCCCTGAACTCGTTTCCCACAACCACCGGGGGATCAATCAAGGCCAGATCATACTGGACCTTCTCCCCACTCTCCGATTCAATTATCCTCTGTGCCGAATCTATCCTAGCTATCTTGAAACCCCTCTTGATCTCAACGCCAAGCTCCTTGGCCCTTTTCCCGAAGGCCTCGGCCATTGGCCTCTGAATCTCTGGTGGGTTGGTTACTGGATTAAGTAAAGTGACCTTAGCCTTTGGGAACCTCTCCTTTAGCAGAAAGGCAAACTCAAAGGGCGCAGCGGGACACTTTATGACGCCGGAATAACCCACGACAATGGAGTTACCTGTAAATGACGCTATTTGATCCCTGAGCTTCCTTCCCTCCTCCAGACTATGCCAACCTACTGTTCCATCAATCTTCTTGCTGACCACTCCAGGAGATAACACGAGATAATCGTACTCCAGTTTCCTGTCCCCAACCATGACGCTATGGTCCTCTACCAGGACCTTTGTAACCCTTCCCCTTACCCACCTAACGGGAAGAAGAGAGTCTAGACTTCTGACTATGGACTCTTCCGTCTCACTTCCCAGTGCGTAGTCCACTATACCCGGTTGATAGAGATGAGTATCAGAGGGTTCCACCACCGTTACGTCAAGTCCCTTTCCGTGAAGCCTGTTAGCAACAACTAAACCACCGTTTCCTCCTCCGACAATAACAACCCTGTTCATAGTTAACATAGTTTATCTTGCAGAAAGAATATTTAAGATAATCCCTAATTATTCGATTGATTCCAGTGAGGCCGGAAAGCGTTATCATCATGGCAGGAGGTAAGGGAAGCAGGCTTTCTCCCCTGAAGCCTGTGATGGAAGTGTGCGGAAAGCCCATGATCCAGTGGGTGGTGGAGCTGGCTCTTAAATACAGTGGAGATGTATACATAGCTACAGTCAGGGGACATCCGGCGGAGGATCGGTTGAGTAAAATCCGCAAATTGCTCTATACCTCTGGACGAGGGTACGAAAACGACGTGGTGGAGGCGGTTTCGTCGGTTAAGTTACCTGCACTGGTTCTTCCAAGCGACGTACCCTTCCTGGAGGAAGATGCGGTTGAACTCCTGCTCAGGGAGTGCGACTCGTCCATCTGCACCCTCTTAACTCAGGGGGACTTCGTGGGCGTTAGTCTCTGGAAGTCATTAAATCTCCAAGATTACCAGTCGATTAACTACCCCAGGAGGATCATGAATGTGAATACGTGGAACGACCTTACGGAAATAAATAAATTATGTCATGAATAAATTACCGAGATATACTTGAAACGTATTCTTATAGTATCTCCAGTGAGAGGGGTGATATTCCCCATCTATTTCATCTTAAGTCTACTTCTCCTGATCATATCCGTTGGTTACTTTAAGGACCTCCTAGTTTACGCGGGGTTCTCGTCTGGTCTGGGATATGCCCTTGCAGTTGAGATATCCTTCCTTAGTCTAGCCCTCAGCCCCGTCAATGTGGTGGTAAAGGAGTTTAAGTCGCCTGCGGTTATACCAGAATATGATGTGGTCTACGTTTTCGGATTTCCCGTGTATTTTCCAAAACTGGAGAGAACTTACCTTACTACTCTACTGGCATTTAACCTGGGAGGCGCGGTTATACCGCTAATCCTCTCCCTCACTCTCTTCTATTTGTCCTCAAGCAAATTGTTCATTCTCCTGAACGTTGTGGTCATTGTTATAGTGTCGAAGCTGTTCTCCAGGGTGGTGAACGGAGTTGGGGTGGTCATGAATCCTCTAATAGCCCCCATTTTCTCCGTGTTGATTAGCTACATCCTCTTTTTCAACCAGCCAATCCTAATTCCTCTCTCAGCTTACGTGAGTAGCGTTATAGGCACTCTCGTGGGAGCCGATCTCTTGAACATAAAGAAGATTCTAGAGGCTAGACCGCAGGTTATCAGTGTGGGAGGAATGGGCACGTTTGACGGAATATTCGTTTCTGGATTGCTCTCCATTTTCTTAGGTCAGTTACTGATATCATTATGATCAGGAAGAGTCCATATCTCAAAGGGCTCTTAGTCCAGGTATTATATATGAATCAGATTTATAATATATTATTTTAAATAGAATTTTTTCGCAAAACTTACGAAAAGTTTTTATCTAGAAAATTCCAGAACAATATATAGATTTGTCATGAATAAATCTATCACCATTACCACGTCACATGAGAGGCAGTCTCTTTTCATCATCCTTTCAGACCCAAAATTTGTTCTTCCTAGATTGTTTCCCCCTATTAAGCAGGTTGAGATAGAGGGAGATTCCTTTAACGCTCATGGCAGGTTCCTGACAATGGCCTTCCACATGCATGGGAACGTGCTTCGCGGGAGTGAGTTAATATATGCGTTCTATCTCTCTGCAGGAGGAGGAATGGGACAAGGAAAGCTGACAATGAATATAAAGGAAGGAGAGATAGATTTGAGGTTTGAATATGATGGTTGGATGGAGAGAATGTCTGGAATATTTTTCATGGATAGATGGTTCTCCGGTTTTGCAAGCAAGTTAGATGAGGAGGTGAGGATGGAGAGGATAAGGAGAAAGATCTAGGGAAGAGTGTGAAGTAGATGAAATGATACGGGCGATTCGGGTTTCCATTGCGAATTGTAATTAGTTAATCTACGTGGGATGATCAAAATCAATCTATCATTTTTCAGTAATACTTT
>NZ_JAKNCW010000003.1:0-178042 GCF_022064045.1 Metallosphaera javensis (ex Hofmann et al. 2022)
GGGGAGGGTGAGGACGGGGGTTGAGAGGGAGTTGCTTAGGGAGGAGGAAGATGTGCTCAGGAACTCACGTTCTACTCAGTGCTGGGAGGGAAGATGAACGCGAGGCTCTGGACCCCTGAGCTTGAGGTTGAGGGAGACTTCCGGTACGTGATAGCTGACGGGAAGTGGGTCAAGCTCAGGGGAGGGAAGGGAGTCCTCCTGGTGACAGGCGTCACGCGCGAGGGTAGGAAGGCTGTGCTGGACTTCGTTTTGGCTAAGGAGGAGGACGCGAGGAGTTACTGGAGGCTTTTTGCAAGGGTGTGGAGGAAGTTCAACTTCAAGCTCGTGGTTGCGGACATGGTCAGGTCCGTGGACTCCGCGCTTGAGCTCTCGGAAATAGACGCGAAGAGGCAGCTCTGCCTCAACCACGTCAAGAGGCGCTTAGACCGCGACGAAAGGAAGGAGGTCGACCTCCTCGTGTCTGGCCTGCTCGCCGAGTTACCTGACAGGATCAAGGAACTGGTGGAACGCGGTCTCCTCTCCTTCCTCTCCCTTCCTCAAGAACTTCAGCGCCTCCTCTCCACCAACAACCTAGTGGAGTCCTTCAACTCCCTGGTGGAGAGGAGGAGGTTCGGCAAGTGCCACACGCCCCACAGGCTAACCCAGATCGTCTGGGCCATCGCCGATAACTACAACATTTTGGATAATTTTTTGTAGAAATGGAATAATATCCATATACTTTTCGTTTTCTTTACGATCGAGACGTCATCACTCAATTAATCCTACATTGAATAATGAGAAATGAAGGAACTAGAATTCAATTCGCAATGGAGACCTGAATGGCCCAATGATACCTTCCATTTATTTCGTTTCACTGTATTAGGACTATATTGTAAGACCCCCATAGCGTCGTAAGGCTTGCATAAATTTGTCTTATGACTTCGTGACTTCGCATTGAATTCCTTGAAACTCAAATATGCCAAATGACCACACTGTGAAATCCCCCTTCCTGACATTCTTTTAACATTTTCTTAATGGTGCATCTCATTGTTATTTATGTAGTATGCGAAGTAAAGAAAATCTTATAACAAAGAATTTTCGCACTATTAGGTAACTATGGATAAGTCTATAACGGTTAGTACAACGCACGACAGAAAGTCAGTCTCCACAATACTGGTGAATCCCTCCTTTGTGCTTCCGCGGCTCTTTCCTCCCATTAAGGAAGTAACGGTTGAGGGAAATTCCTTTAATGCAGAGGGAAGGTTTCTGACCACAAAGTTTCACATGCATGGTTCAGTAATTGTCAAGGGCGAGATAATTTACGGCTTCTATCTTTCAGCAGGAGGAGGACAGGGAAACGGTAGATTGATAATCAAGGTAAATGAAGGACAGGTTGATCTGCGACTGGAGTATGAAGGAAAGATGGAAAAGCTGTCTGGGATATTCTTCATGGACAGATGGTTCTCTGACTTCGCCTCTAAACTGGACGAGGAGATTGGAAAGGAGAAGGCAAGAAAGACCCTTTAAGCGACAGATTACCGCTTACTTCTTTCTCTTAACCTTCATTTTCCTCGCTTTCACCAGAGCCAATCCAACGTTTTCATCGTGTTTTACCACGACCTTTCCCTTCTCAAATCTAGCATATAAAAAGGTGTACTTCCCCTCGCTAAGCTTATCATAGTATCTCAACCTTCCCAGGTCAAATCTCTTGCCAATGTTTTCAAGAACTGCTATGTCCCTCCTCTCATCCTCACCTGGAGGTAGAGGAAAGACGTGGAGGGTCTTCATCAATCATTATTTATGATCCGGGATTATATCATTAATCATGGACGACGAGAGGAAGCTTGTGCTTCAGGAGCTAGAGAAAGCTGTTAAGGAATTTGTTTCTCAAGAAAGATCGTATCTCTTAATACCTGAAGTTAGGACTAACATTGGATATGCAGTCAGAAACGCCAAGGAGTCGAACGATGTAGCTGCCATACCCGGGAGGATAACCACAGCGTTCCAGAGGGCCATTTACTGTCTTCCCCCTGCATTTGGAGCCTCAGATCACGTGGCGAGGGTCATTCTCACAGCCATGAAGTATGATCCTGACATTAGGAGCGCCATCAATCTTGCGTACTACCCACAGTTTCTCAGACTAAACCCCTACCTCTTTGACCGCTCTCAAGAACCTCAGGCGCAGAAGCCTGTGGAGGGGAGAACAATGAACTTCATGATAGAGAAGGCTGTAAGGGAAGTGGGAAGAGTGCCGGAACTGATCGTGGACAAGGGAGATTTCGGCAAGGAGCCTGGGCTATTTATCCTTGGGAGGAATCCATCTGAGGTGGTTAGCAGGGCAATTCACTTGCTCTCACTGCTTTGAGACTCCAGGATCCTCTCTATCTTGGCGCGACATTCCATGAGAACGGAGCTTACCTCGTCATACACCTTCTCGTTTACCATTTTTTCCCTATAGCTGTAAAGTACGAGGCTAATGTCAAAGAGCATGCTAACCAGTTTCCTGTAATCCACCGGCGTCGAGAATACGGATTTCACGTTAGCCTTTGCCTCCGCCCATTTCTTGAGACCTTCATCCGTTAGACTGTAGACCTTTTTACCGTCGTGTTCCTCCACCTTGACTAATCCCTCATTAATCAGGTTCTTAAGGACTGGGTAAAGGGATCCCGGGCTCGGCTTGTACACTCCATTGAACTTGCCCTCAATGGTCTTCATTATTTCATACGCATGCATGGGTTTATGGTGAAGCGCGTCCATTATGAGGAACTTCAGAGCCCCTCGTCTCAGTCTCTCTAAGTTCATCTTCATTATGGTAGTGTATTTAACAAGAGTAAAATAATTCTACGCGTTCCAAGTGCTGGGCTAGACCGCTAACTCCTTTTGACTGGTTCTCAGTGGACATACTCTGTCAACTCCTATCCTTAAAATGATGAAGAGATTATACATGAATCATGGATGTCACTCTGGAAAAGAGGAAGGGATATCTCCTCCTTACGTTCAACACTGGTGGTAAGTATAACGTTTTCACCACCAGGTTCATGATAGAAATGATAGACTCTCTCTCTGAGATTGAAAAGATAAGGGATCCCCACTACCTTGTGATAAGGGGAGAGAACGGGAATTTCGGGGCCGGCGCTGATGTTAAGGAACTGTTGAAGGCCAATGGCGACAAGGAATACGCCAGGGTCTATTTCGGCCACATGAAAGATCTGTTCGTGAAAATGTTATCCCTGAATAAAGTTACCATAGGACTTGTGGAGGGGGTTGCATATGGTGCCTCCATGGAACTTCTCCTTGCTCTTGATCTAGTGATTGGGAAGAAGGGGACTAGGTTCGCCGCTCCAGGAGGAAGGCTGGGAGTTTTCCCACCAGTTTTGGTCTCCATTGGACCCTATCTCCTAGGACACAGGGCTTCAAGGAAGCTGGCCATGTTGGGAGAGGAACTGGACACGCAGGGGGCAATAAACGTGGGGCTGATAGATTACGAGGTTGAAGACATGGATAAGGGACTTATGGAGGTCCTCAACAGGTTAAAGGCCATGTCCCCATCGGCCCTAGTAAGAATGAGGAAATTGATACTTCTGAGCCTGATACCTCATCTGGAGAAGGCATTTGACGAACTCGCCACTCAAGTGACATCAGACGAGGCCAAGGAGGGCATAAGCTCTTTCTTCTCCAAAACCACCCCTTCCTGGTCCTCAGTCGGTTTCTCTTAGTTTCATTAATCTTCCCCCCACGTATACGAATGCCACGGTGAGGATTGCTATGTAGCCCACGTCAAAGAGCGAGGGTAGAACGTTATAGACTACCAGATCCCTGATGACATCATTTATCACAGAGAGAGGCTGGTAGGCAACTATGGGCTTGAGAAGGGGAGGAAAGGCACTGAGGTTAAAGAAGGCGTTACTGAGGAACATGAGGGGAAATACAAGAACGTTAGCCGCTGTCTGGGCTACGAACAGTTTGTCCTTGGGGCTCAGGCCGAAAATTACGGCCCCCAATCCCGCAAACATCAGGGTGGAGATGGCCAAGAACGCGACGAATGACACGCTGATAAGCGGTAAGAATCCGAAGGCAAGACCCAAGAGAAGTATGGGAACCGTGGAGATCAGGGTTATTACGATTTCATATACTATCAAACCCATAACCCATTCGTAGCTCCTGAGGGGAGAGGCTGCTATCCTATCCACCAGTCTATCCCTGTAATATCCAGCGGCCACACCCGTAACCCCAAATACACCGTTCGACAAGGAGATAACACCTATCATGCCTGAAATCACGTAATCGTAATAGGTGAAGCCCTGTTGCGAAGAAACGTGGAAGGAAACTGTATTGACCCCTGAGAGGTAATTCTGAATAATGGCTTCCAGGGAGGGCACTAGGTAGTTATCCTGTTGAGGATACACTATGTCAACCTTACTCCCGTTTACCGAAACGTAAACGTAATTGTGAAGAAGGGCTTCCCTCTCGTCCGATCCCACAATTCCCGTGAAAAGTTGAGTGCCGTTCAGGTAACTGGCCAGAGAGGGGTTTCCGTTTACCATGACCATAACATGAGGTTCCGCCGCGGCCCCGAATCCCAGGGCGAAAATAAGCGTCAGGAAAAGCGGGAAGAAGATCACAAAGAAAAGGGTTGTCTTACTGCTCAGGTTGTCCTTTATGATGGCCCAGGCAGTGATCAGAGCATTCCTCATCAAGCATCACCCAGAGATTCCATGAGAGCTAGATAGGCCTCCTCCAGAGTCTGCTTCCTGAACTCCTCCATGAGTTCCCCAGGAGTTGAAAGCCTAACTATCTTCCCATTAAAGATGATGCCAATCCTGTCGGAGAGCTTCTGAGCTTCGTCCAAATAGTGGGTGGTAAGCAGAACAGATATCCCTCTTTTCTTCACGTCAGTTATGAGATTCCACACGTCTCTTCTAGACCTTGGGTCAAGTCCCACGGTGGGCTCATCCATAAAAAGCAGCTTTGGGTCGCCTGCCAGAGAACATGCAATGGCCACTCTCCTCTTGTACCCGCCAGAGAGGTTCCTGAACCTAGTTTTCCTGTACTCAATTAGATCCAGGGATTTCATCAGCTCCTCGACCTGCGACTTGTCCCCCTTGTAGAGTTTCACGAAATATCTGATGTTTTCCTCTACCGTTAGATCAGAGAATCCCTGAAATTCCTGCGGTACAACCCCAACTCTCTCCCTGACCTTGTCACATTGCTCAGGGACATTAAACCCCATCACCTCAACCTTTCCGTTGGTAGGCTTAGTTATGCAGGAAAGTATCTTCACCGTGGTTGTCTTTCCCGCTCCATTGGGACCGAGCAACGAAAATATCTCTCCGCTTTCCACGTGAAAGGTTATTCCCCTTAAGGCCTCCTTTCGCCTGTTGTAAACTTTCCAGAGGTTCTCCACATCGACTATTCTCATGAGTCCGATATATCTGAATAAGGGAAAGTAATTAATTTATCGTAAATCCGTAATTAACTATGGGGCTAGTGTGAAGGTTAACAAATCCAGTCTATCCTGAACCCATGATCACTCAAGTTTAAACCAATGACGTCTAGGAATATTAGGTTAAGATATTTAACATTGCATCTTGATTTTATTATGGACTGATGATCATGTTCTATCTGCCAATCTTCCTTATAGTTGCCTCTTTAATGACCGCTTTCTCCATTTACTTAATTTACCTAGTGAAGAAAGGAATAAACGGAATTGGCTTCCTCCTTGTGCTCTACCTGAGCGGAAGCATGGTAGTTATGTTCGCCTCTCTCTCAGTGTTCTTCTCCTCTCCTAATCAGACCACCGAGGCGTTGGCTTTGGCCTCCAATTCTGCGTACATGATCTTCGGCCTCATACCGATTCTCTTTACCATTAACAGGAAACCTAATACAAGAAGGTGGTACACAGTCCTGCTCTTTGCTCTGACCATGGCCATCTCGGAGGCATTGATGGGAGAGACATTCTACTCAATCCTGACTAAACAGCTGGGAAACCCCCTGCTCGGTGTTCAGAATTACTGGTATTTTGGCGTCATGATATCTGAAATGATATTCACCCTTCTTTACTCGCTCAGGAGTATGGAGAGGACTCTCAGAAACTACCTGATTGTCGCCCTCCCCATTATGGGTATAGCCCCAGTTATTTTCCCCAATGATTCTACCTTCATAACTGTAACCACTTGGCTGAACGCCAGTCTAATGATTGTAGCGACTATCCTCATTTACGAGACGCTCTATAGGGACAGGCTCAAGAAAACTCAGGAGACCATGACCTCGCTGGAAATCATGCTCCTCTTCACCTTTATGATGGCGGGACTTTTCACCTATTACCTGTCCGGGACCTGGTACGTATTTGACCTCTCCATGTTGGCTGGAATGACGTGGTTCATTTACAGGGCAATTCAAGGACCGAGCCACCTGAAAGGAAACTACACAAGGGACGCTATCTGGACGTTCTCTTTCATCCTTGTTACCTTTATAATGGAGTGGTTCATGGGAGGAGTCCTAGATTTCGTGACTGGAAACTTTGCCACGGGCGTATCGGGATTCCTTTCTTCCCTGTCCCTAGGATTCGTAAATCCCACCCTGGACCTGGGACTGGGAGCGATCTTTGACTTCCTTTCCATCTTTGGTTCAGTTACCGGCTCTATCTGGTTTCTCATCATGATGGGAACTGAGATGGGAATGCTTGCTGTGTTCAGGATAGGACAAGTGAGGCTACGTGAGAACAAGGTTAGGCTTGCACTGATGGTGTCGGCGTATGCAATTTACACCATTTATCTACCTTCATTCTCCCCTCTGGCATCCAAGATACCCTACATACCCTACATGTGGAGCATGGGCCTAGGCACCCTTGGTCCAGTCGCGATCAAATACCTACTCCCGGGTATAGTGGGAACATACGTGGTGAGCGCAATCCTATCTTTCCTCTTCGGCTCAAGGCAGATATGCTCCGTAACGTGCACCGCTCCCACCATGTATCAGGGAACTTTTTATGATTCCCTCAAGAACTTCAATAGGACCTCAAAACTGGGAAGAAAGACCCTTTCTAGTAAACTAAGACCTTGGTATAAGGTCATTGCCCTGTCAGTATGGGTTTCCCTCCTTGCCTTTGCAGTGATCTCCTATCTAGATCAGATTGGAGTCCTGAACCTCACCGTGTTTGGAAATGATCCCACAGTGTTCCTTTACTCCTTCTACTTCAATTTCCTGTGGTACATTGTCTTCATTTCCATCCCCTTCATGGGTTCCTATGCCTGTGTTACCCAGGGATGGTGCTCCTGGGGCACCTTCAATCAGTTCTTTGGAGGACTGGGACTGTTCAGGCTAAGGGTTAAGGATCCAGGCCTGTGCGTGAAGTGTGAGACCAAGGCCTGTGCTGAGGCGTGCCCAGTAGGCAACACGGACCTACCTGGAAACTTCATTAGGAAGGGAGAGTTCAAGTCCATGAGATGCATAGGCGTGGGTGACTGCGCCGAGGCGTGCCCTCACGACAATATCACCTTCTACGACATAAGGTCGTGGCTCAAGGAAAAATTAAAGTGATTTCCTGATTTATTTAGTTTCCTATTTTATTAAATTTCTATCAATTATTTCTCGTCAGAGTTAATGGAGTAATTTTAACTTTTATAAGACAAACGTATATATTGGTTATCCTTGTTAATGATAGTATGGAAACTCCCATAAGCGGATTGGTAAACTTCGTTAAACAAGTCTTCCAACTTGACAAGGACTGGTTATCCAGAATCACCATGGCAATGATTGTAATGAGCTTGATATGGGGAATGCTTGGCATAATAGATGCCCTGATGGCGAGGATTCAGGAAGCGGTATGGGCGACGTCCTCCAATTTCATACTGACCTCTCAGGAATATTACGGGTCCATTACGCTTCACGGGGCTAGGGACCTGTTCGGATTCGCCGTCCAGCTGGAGATAGCTGTCTTCGCCTTCCTGTCCCTCAGAATTCTGAAGATGGAGCCCAGGGCCAAGTGGTTCATGAATCTCTCCTTCATCATCTTCAATATTTCCTTCATGCTGCTTGAGGGGCCCATAGTCCTTTATCCAACCTTCAACGATAACTACTTTTCTGCAGGCTCCTGGTATTATCTAGCCCCCCTTGGATTACCCAACTACTCACAGTACGTTCTGAGCCCGCTGTGGTACATCGGAATGGAGCTACTAGATATTGGAACCTATATGTTCGTTATCTGGCTAATATACCACTTTTACCTGGCCTCAAAGACCACAAAGGAGAAACTACCTATTTTCACGGTTTACGCCCTGATGACGGCGTTAATGATTGCCATAGGATGGAGCGGTGAGGCTGCTGCTAACACGTGGGACCTTCTGGCAATTGCTGGAGTAACTGGAATGAACGTAATAGCCAATCAGATAGCGTTCTGGATCCTTGGACACTCCATCGTGTACATAGTATGGATGCCGGCTGTAGCTTCCATGTACTATCTAATTCCCCTACTTGCGAACAAACCCCTGTACAGCGACAAGATGGCGAGAATAGCTGCGCTCATGTACCTCATCTTCTCCAATAATGTTCCAATTCATCATCTCTACATGGTGAACTTCCCTGTCTCTGTGAAGGTTATGCAGGAAGTTCTCACCTACGCCGTGGTTGTACCTTCCATGCTAACTTTCTTCAACCTATGGGCTACCGTGAAGGGAGCATCAGTAAAGATCAATCTAATCTCCATGTGGATAAGCATAAGCTTCGCGGGGGCGATCGCTGCAGGTGTAACGGGAATTTCTAACGCGAACATAGCCTTCGACTCCATCATTCACAACACAATGTGGGTTCCAGGTCATTTCCACGCAATGATATTCTACTCGATCGTTCCCGCCGGTTTCGCCACGCTTTATTACATGGTTCCAATGCTCACGGGAAGGATGTGGTACTCCACCAAGATTGGATGGTTACACATGATTGGATACATGATAGGAACAACCATGGTAGTCTACGGATTTGATGCCCTGGGACTTGCAGGTCTTACGAGAAGAGCAGAGGTATTCCCAAGAACGCCCGTGTATGTTACTCCAGAGCTGATATCTGCGCTGGGTGCATTGATAGCTGACGTCGCAACATTGGCCTGGCTTGGAAATCTGGTATTGACGCTTCTGAAAGGAAGAACTGCAAATCTGGAGGGGCTCTCCATAGGCGAGACCATTAACACGGTGGCACTACAGCTAGGAGCCCCTGAGCTATCAGGTTTCAGCGCTCCCAGCGTTATTGGCCTGATAAAGGCAGAGGAGACCAAAATAAAGAGCCTCTTCACGAGGATGAAGATAATAAGATAAGTTAAGCCAGCTGTTTTTTATTAGCTACTTCCTTTAGAATTTCCTCAACTTCTGGAAATCTTTTTAGCTGATACCTAGAAAGTTTTAGTTCCCCATCCACGTACACATCGAAAATACCGTTCTTCCCCTGTTCCAACTCTACCTTTACGTCATCAAAATATGAGAGAACTTCCCTTGAGGCCTCCAGGGCCCTATCCAGATAACCGCAGGGCCTGCAATAAACTATCTTAACTGTGTGCATGAGATGATCAAGTTTACCTCAGTTAAATAGTTAACTACCTAAATAGAGTAATAATTCAAATTTATTAATGGGAACGGAGGATCTTCACGCGGTCCTTGGGTAACATCAACTTATTCTTTCAAGTTATAGTTTAGCGGTGAGAGTCTATACCACACTTTTTAAGTGAAACATCTTCACCATGAATGTGCTTTGGTTAATCTTCACTTCAGGTAAGTGTAATTTAACCTGTGATTACTGTGGCGGTTCCTTTGAGAAGGAGGTAGTTCCTTGGAAGGTAAAGTATAACGTCGAGAAGTTGAGGGAACTGATCTCCAGAGACCCCGACCCTACGGTCATTTTCTACGGCGGAGAACCACTATCTAACCCCAGATTTATTGCCCAGTTCATGGACACAGTAAAGGCCTCAAGATATGGTATACAGACCAACGGGACTATGGTGAAACTTCTCCCTGAGAAGTACTGGAGGAGAATGAATGTGGCCCTTCTCTCGATAGACGGAAGAAAGGAGATAACGGATAAGCATAGGGGTAGGGGGATTCACGACAGGGTGATAACCAACGCCAGTTACCTTAAATCGCTTGGCGTAGAAACCATAGCCAGAATGACGGTTACGCAGGACAGTGACATCTACGAGGAAGTTACATATCTGCTCAACACGGGAGTTTTTGACAAGATCCACTGGCAACTCAACGTGGTATGGACGGACAGATGGAACGTAGAGGAATGGGCCAAAACCAGCTACCTCCCGGGAGTAAGGTCGCTGGTCAGGCTATTTGAGGAATCCCTCAAACAGGGTAGAATTTTGAGGATAATTCCCATCCTCGGAGTGATAAGTGCCCACTATTTCGGAGGTTACAGGGGATCACCCTGCGGGGCCGGTTATAACTCAGTGTCAGTCACAACGGACGGGAGGATAATCTCATGTCCAATAGCTGTCAGAGAGAAGTGGGCTGAATTGGGTAACGTAAACACCGGCTTCAGGCTTCTGGACGAACCCCTACCCAGCGAGTGCAGGACATGCGAATTCAACAGAGTTTGCGGTGGAAGGTGTCTCTACGCCTCCCAAGAAAAGTACTGGGGGGAGGAAGGATTCAAGGTGGTTGACGACATCAACAAGGAATATCTCCGAACCGTGCTCTCACTCATTCCAACCGTGGAATCACTGGTACGAGAGGGCAAGATTTCGTTGAATGACCTCTACTACGATCCCACAAAGGACTCCACCGAAGTAGTACCATGATCTCTTAATGAAGAACACCGCAAAGTAATAAAGGACCGTCCCATGTATAATCACTATGGATTCAGCATTCTTCAATGAGGTCGCAAAAAAATGGCAAGAAAAGTGGGAGAACAATAGGGTATTTGAGGCCAATCCATCTACCTCTGAGAAGTACTTCATTACCGTGGCATTTCCCTACACCAACAGCCCCCTCCATATAGGACATGGAAGGACTTACATTACCGCTGACATAGTGGCGAGATATCAGAGAATGATGGGGAAAAACGTTCTTTTCCCCTTCGCGTTTCAGTTCACTGGAACCCCCATTCTCTCCATCTCCGAGTCAATCAAGAGGGGAGATAGGGACATAATCTCCGACTTCATCAACCTTTACAAGGTCAGCCCTGAGAAGGTTAAGGAGTTCGAGGATCCCCTGAAACTGGCCGAGTATTTCAGGGACGATATGAAAAGGATGGCCAAGGCCCTGGGACTTAGCGTGGACTGGAGGAGGGAGTTCACCACAATTGACCCCAGATTTGAACAATTCATAAAGTGGCAATTCAGGAAGCTGAAGGAGAAGGGCTTCATCACCACGTCCACCGACGCCGTGGGTTATTGCCCCAATGACAATTTCCCTGTGGGAATGCATGACACCAAGGGAGACGTGGAGCCTGAGATCCAGGAGATGGATGTGATAGAATTTGAGGGTAAGGACGTGGTTTTTCCCACTGCAACCTCCAGACCGGAGACCGTATTTGGGGCAAACGCAGTCCTGATAAACCCTGAAACCACTTACGTGATCGTGAGAGGTTCCAACTGGGTTCTCTCCAAGGAGGCGTTCAAGAAGCTTAGCTATCAGAGGGAGCTCGTCCCCGAGAGGGAGGTCCAGGGAAAGGACCTGATTGGATTGACCGTGAAAAACCCCATAACTGGAAGGGACGTGAAGGTGTACGGAAGCAGATATGTAGACGCCAGGCTGGGTACAGGTTCCGTAATGGCCGTTCCCGCACATGAGCCCCTACACTACCTTGGTCTATCGGAGGTACTGAATGAGGTGGAAGTGATTCCGGTCATCAACACCGAAGGCTACGGTGACTTCCCAGGACCGGAAGTTCTTGCCCTTGCGGGTACCAAGAACCCGGCCGAACTCAAGGACTACATAGACACCCTCTACAGGGAGGAGTACTACAAGGGCGTTATGAGGGAGGATATCGTGGACCTGGTGCCCGATTACATGAGATCCCTCGTTAAGGACAGAATTGCAGGGAAGAGAGTTCCTGAGGCCCGCAGAGAGACAGTGGAACTGCTCAGGAGTCTTGGGAAACATGACCTTGTATACGAGATATCCAATGGGCCAATTTACTGCAGGTGCGGTGCGGAGATCGTTGTTAAGGTGATCAGGGATCAATGGTACATAACATACGATAACCCGCTGTGGAAATCATGGACCATGAAGGCACTGGACAGGATTAGCATCATCCCTGAAGAGGCTAGAAGGGATATGACAAAGGCCATCTTTTCCATGAGGAGGAGGGCATGTTCCAGAAGCAGAGGACTTGGAGTTAAACTCCCCTGGGATGAATCCCAGATAATAGATAGCCTGAGCGATTCCACCATCTACACTGCATTCTACACGGTTGCACATAAGCTGAATTACGACCCGTCCAAACTCAATGATCAGTTCTGGGATTTCGTGATGCTGGGAAATGGAGATCCAGCAGAGGTCGGTAAGACCACCGGGATAAGCCCCGAGAAACTGAAGGACCTCAGAAATGAGTTCTCGTACTGGTACCCCCTTGACTCCAGACATAGCGGAAGAGACCTTGTTCAGAACCACCTTCCATTCCTGGTTTACAACCATCTGGCCATATTCGGGGAGAGCCTCCTGCCCAGACAGATAGTGGTTAACGGCTTCGTGAGGGTTGGAGGGAAGAAGATGAGCAAGAGCTTCAGGAACATTTACCCGCTCTATAAGGCCGTGGAGGAGTACGGTGTGGACCCTGTGAGGCTTGCATTGACGATTTCCTCTGAACTGCTGGAAGACACGGACTTTGATGTAAACACAGTGAAGGCTGTGACGGATCAGCTACGCAGGATGTATGATCTGGCGGTGAATGTATCCAAGCTAAAGGAGAACGACAACGTGGGACTTCCAGAAAAATGGTTGCTTTCTATCATCCACTATAAGGTTAAGGAAGTAGGCGAGCTGATGAGCTCCCTGGACCTCAGAAAGGCGTTCAACATCATCCTGTACGAATATTATGAAATCCTCAGGGATTACCTCAGCATGATAAGTACCCCTAACACGGGGGTGTTGAGAAAGGCCGTGGAGGTCTGGGCCAGACTGATTGCACCAGGAGCCCCACATATTGCCGAGGAGATATGGCACATATTCAATGAGGGTTTTGTCTCGCTCGCCAGATATCCCGCACCCGACGAACTTGAGGTCGATGGACAGGCAGTGATCCAGCTTGAATACATAAGGCACCTCATTAACCAAGTGAAGGAAATTTCCTCAATGGCCAGCAAGCAACCCGAGAAGCTCATCATTTACGTCTCCAACTCCGACGAGCTAGGAATTCTCAGGACTGTATTGAGGGGACTGAAGGAGAGAAAGAACCTAAGGGAGCTTAGCTCAATGACGGGACAGAGAGAGGAATACCTGAGAAGCCTTGTGGAAAGGATCCAATCCCTACCTCCAATCCTGAGAGATCTAGTCGTGGTCTACCCACTGGACGAGTTCAAGACGATAACCGAGAATCTCAACTTCCTCGTCAGAAGATTGGACGTGGATGAGATCCAGGTGTACAGGTCAGATGATGTCAGCGCACCGGACTTAAAGGGGAAAAAGAGTAATGCCCTGCCCTTACTACCTGGTATTGCAATAATCTAGGTGGGAATTTGGAATTACTTGAAACGCAGGAAGTATTTGAAAGAGTAAGTCAGTTGATTAATTCCGCTACTGAGAGGCTAATCGTCCTGACCGATAAGCTGAGAGATTCCATCGCCCAAGATCTTCTGAGGAAGGCCGGAAGTGGAGTGGATGTAAGGCTAATTACCTCAGATCTTAACTGGGCCAGATGGCTCGAGAATAGGGCTAAAGGTTACATGAAGGATGAGGAGGAAAAGATATCCCAAGAAATCCAAGAGCTCTCCAACAAGATTGAGTTGTACACCAGATTGCCATGGATAGTGCTGGTGACCGTAGGGGCAGTATGGGTTGTTCTTCTTATTAAGGGCATAAGGGGTTTAGAAATTGTACCAGCACTTCTGCTGGGTCTGGGTATCATCTATTACATGCTGTACTTCTCCTATAGGAAGAGGAAAGCATGTAGGGAAGAGGTTGCAGTTAAGGTGGAGAGCAGAGAAAGGATGGCAGAAGAATATAAGGGAGTAAGGGAGAGCCTCACCAAGCACCTACACGTCGTGGAGATAGATTTCGAGCTAAGCTTCAGCGTGATAGTCTCAGATTCTAATGCAATGATTACTTCCACTCCGCTTGAAACCGAGAAAGAAAAGGGCTATCACGTGTACACCGAACTTGAAGTGGAAGATGCCATGAAAATAATCAATTCAATATTATCTATGCAATCCTTGAAACCGCCTTAAGGATCTCTATTCCCTGCTTTATTCCCTTCTCGGATCCCCTTATTGGATTAGCCTCGAAAAACTTCTCCACCTCTTCAACTCTCCCCACTCCGAGTAGGGGTATTACGTCAGCCATAACCCTGCCGAATATCCCGGTCCCTTGATAGATCTCTGCAACCTTCCTGGCATGTATCTTTATCCACTCCCATACCGCATCCCTCACGCCCGGATAGAATAGAGAGTACTGGAGGGATCTAATTATGTCCTGCTTCTTCATCTCCCCCGTGAATACCATGCTAAGGACATTGACAACAGAGTGAGGTGAGTTCATGGAGAGCATGGCATTGAGAAGCCTAGTTTTATCCTCGTCAAATTTAGATTGTTTATAGAGGGTCAAGAGCTGATCCAGCACCTTAGGACCTGAGGACACGGCGTAGGCTACAGCAACGGCGCTTTTCAGGTCTCCGTCCAACTGTTCGTACTGGGCAAACTGAGCGGAGAGGGATTTCGCGAATTCATGGTCCATCTTTGATAGGTTCATGGCCAAGGTGGAGTAGGTTCTCCTGCCCACAGGGTCATTCCTGCCACTCCACTCCTTCACTTGCTTCATGTGGAATTCCTTTGCAATATCCCCGTACTTTTGACTATTCACTGCGTACAACATGGAGAGCTGATCTGCCAACTCCAGCACGGGAAGGTGATGCTTGGCGTTCATTAAACTTCTCACAGTCCTGAAGTACTCGTCCCTTGAGACTTTCCCTGCAAGGAGGAAGGCAAAGTAGTCGTTTGCTAGACCCCACTGCTCCTCTGGCGTTAGCTCCGAGTTTAGGACTGGCGTCAGATCAGAGTATAGCACTCTGTAGAACCCGGCCTTGTCCAGGTTTACCTTGAGCTTCTTCACCTGCCCTACCCTGATCCTGACGCTCTTACCCTCCATGACCAAGTCCTTTTTCTCCCCGTTAACCGTTAGAGTTAAGGGGATAGGGTAGGTCTTATCTGGGACGGGATGTAGACCAAACCTTTCCTGGGTAATTTCCAGCTCGTCTCCCTTAATCTCCACCCTGACAAGAGGATATCCTTCCTCAAGTATCCAGTGGGGCATTATCTTGGAAACAGGCTTACCCGATGCCTCCTCAAGGCTGGACCATAGGTCCTTTCCCTCAGCGTTTCCGTAGCTGAACTTCTCCAGGTACTTGGAAATACCCTTCCTGAACTCCTCCTTCCCTATGTATGACTCGATCATTCTCAGGATTGACGCGCCCTTACCGTAGCTTATGTCGTCAAAGATCTGTTCCACCTCCTCCGGGGAGTTAACCTTAGTTTCGATGGGATGGGTAGTGGGAATGGAGTCCTTCAACAGAGCCCCAGCCGTCTCGTCCAAGAGGAATTCTCCCCACATATACCAGTCTGGCCTGAGCATGTCTATTATCTTGTAACTCATGAAGGTGGCGAAACTCTCGTTAAGCCATAGATCGTTCCACCACTTCATGGTAACTAGATCTCCGAACCATTGATGGGCTAGCTCGTGTGCCACCACCTCTGCTACCCTCCTGATGTTGGAGAATCCAGACTTCTCGTCTGCAAGCAGAGCGGTCTCCCTGAAAGTGATAGCACCCCAGTTCTCCATGGCACCGAAGGCGAATTCTGGGACAGCTATGAGATGAACCTTGGGCAGCTGATATTTTATACCGTAATACTCCTCGTACTTCTTTATGAAGTCCCTCGCCATCTCGGCGGGGAGCCTCGCCTTACCGATCTTCCCGGGAACCGTGGCCACAATTATCTCGGGGGTATTCTGCAGCCTGAACTCCTCAAATTTGCCCACTCCTACGTAGAGGAGGTATGTGGACATGGGAGGGGTCTCGTGAAATTCGTAGGTAACCTGATCCTTTTCCTCCCTTGTTCCCCTGACCGGCATATTGGAGATTACCTGCAGTCCCTTGTCCACTGTCACAGATAATCTGAACTTGGCCTTGTATGCTGGATGATCCACGCATGGTATGAACTCCCTAGCGTGACTCGATTCAAACTGCGTGGATATCATGTAACTGCCATCATAGGGTGCCCTGTATATTCCAACGAGGGTATCCCTAACTTTTCCCGAGAAGGTTACCTTGAGGTTGCCCGAGAATTTACCCGTTCCAATTTTCACTTTGTTCTCATCCTGCTGGAAAGTGATAGGCTTTCCGTCAACCTCCACTAAATGAATCTCCAGTCCCACGGCGTCAAGTTCCACTCCATTCTCAGTCTCTAAGTTGATGACCTCTGTTCCCCTGTAACTCAATTCCTTAAAATTGAAAATTACATGAATATCATACGAGTTTATCTTCATGAAACCATGTGAACATCGTTCAACTAAAAAACTTATGGACTTGACCACTGATGTAAATGTCTTTCCATGGTTCCTGAACCCTACGTAAAGATAGGCTATTTTCTGGATCTGGACCAACCACTCTGCGTGCTATAGAAATGAATTAACCTGTCCCTTTCGGATATCGAGAGGCCCAAGTTTTATAGTTCATAGCATCAATCCTTCAATGTCCGGACAGTGATGAGAGACGAGATTCGGTGAGCCCTTTGAAAGCACTCCTACTAACGATAACTGTGTTAAGGTCATTGTCAGGGCCCTCAGGCATCTGGATTCCTCATCGCTGGAATCCAGTTTCAAGAAGGCCGTAAGGGAGATAGGTGAGAGCGTTCCTGGTTGCTTCGAAACATATCGGAATGTTGTTTGGGCTCTCCCTCACGTGAAGCGCTTGTACCCACTGTTGGACCTGAAGTCCCCAGAGGCAGTAAAGGTAGCCCTCTCCGTGGGGGCTGATCCCTTCTCCCTCCCCAAGTGGATCCTCGAGAGAGTTAGACCTCTCCTTGGGGATGAGGGATTACGAAAACTTCTGAGAAGGAAGAACTGGGTAAGGTTAAACACACTGAAAAATAACTTGCAGGATATCCTGGAGAGGCTGAAAAAGAAGGGTTACTCTTTCAGGCCTGACCCTGAATTTAGCTACCTTGTGGAGTGGATATCCCCTCAGGTGTCCTCTCTCCCCGAATTCAGGGAGGGTATACTTATACCACAAGATAAGTCCAGCGTAATAGTGGTGAAGGTTCTCGATCCGAAGCCCGGAGAGAGAATCCTTGAAATAGGTGGAGCGCCCGGTACTAAGACCTCCCTCATACAACAGCTCACAGAGAATAGATCATATGTGATCTCGGTGGACGTATCCATGAAGAGGGTTGAGGTACAGAGAAGGCTTCTTCAAAGATGGGGAGTCCAGAACGTGGATCTAGTAATTGCAGACGGAAGCGAGTTCTGGATTACGAATGCGGATAAGATCCTGATAGACGCCCCCTGCACCAACTCTGGAACAATAAACGTGGATCCCTCGATTGCGCTTCGCCTGACCAAGACCGAACTCCTTAAGCTCGTTAACGTCCAGAAAAGGATACTGAGAAGGGCACTATCTCTAGGCGTTCCTGTCGTGTATTCCACATGCTCCCTCTTCCCGGACGAAGGTGAAAGGCAGGTTGAAGAATTTTCTAGGTATCTGGTGAAACTGACAGACGATCCTCTTCACCAGGGCTACAGAAAGTCCAAGGTATGGATGAAGGTTATGAGAACTTATCCACATCTCGACTATTCAGAGGGGTTTTTCATCTCAAGGATAGAGCCTCACATGACCAGGTGAACTTTCACAACAGCGATAGACCAAGGCCTATGGCTGCCAGAATAACCAGAATGATCAAGGTGATAATGAACGCAACGATGGCTATGCCCAGAGAGCTCAACCAGCCCACATCAAATATTGTCTTGAATACCCAGAGCACTGCAATGAAACCCACAATGAGGGCAATGAAGTGACTGAACGGGCTAATCAGTCTATCCAGAATTAAGAAGATGAGTATACCCACAAACGTTGCAAGCATGGCCTTTCCCAAACTGGCCTTAGATGAAAACAACTTAGCGGACAACCACACAGGTATAGAAGCTATTACCCACGAAATTATTAAGGACAAAATAAAAATCAAAATTCCAATTAACAGATGAGCCATCTAAACCCTTATTACATCTTAGGGCATATCTAAAAAGGTTATTCTGGATATGCCTCTGCATACATCTCTTCGTCCAAATCCTCCCTAATACCCTTCTTGACCTCTTCTAGGTGCTCCAGAATCTCGTCCAGAGTGTTATAGGTAGTGGGTATGTACTTTATTCTTCCATAACTCATCATGTAGGAACCTGGACACAAGAACTGATTCTTAACTATTATTGCCTCAGGTTCCAACTCCAGTATCGCAGCCATGGTAGCTTCCTTACTCATGGCATATGCTGGATTCTCATACTGCTCCACCTCTCTCTTCTCCTCGTCAATTATTGCAATGATTTCTGATTCCTCCAATGGCTTAAGGTTTCTCTCCTTATCATATGTGAGAGCTATTCTCATTTAGATCAACTCTACTTCAACTCATAGCTTATAAAATAGTGTATAAATCCAATGATCTAATGCTTGAGCTAATAAACATAGAAAATTAGAAATATAATGAAATTCAAGAGAAGAGAAAAAGAAAACATTTAGTCAAAAGGGTCTTTTTTACTTCTTTCCTATCATGTTCAGTAGTTCCTTGGGTGCGTCCTTCTCGCTAACAGCGCCTCTTCCGGTCTTACCGTTGTCGTCGTAGGTGAAGGACACCATCTTTCCTACTTTCCAGACCTTCTTTACCTTGCTTATGTCCACCTCTAGGTCTTGACCCTTATACTTGAACTTTATTTTGGTTGCCATTGAATGTTAATACGGTATCAACGTTTATAAACCTTACGATAGTAAGGTAAGTACTACTAATGATAATACCTTAATTAAAAACTCCTTTTAAAGGGACCAAATTTTATCGAGAGTGATTGGATAACAACTCCTAACTAATAAAAAAAGTCTTTTATTTATAGTCAAAAAGAAGCTAGTTTCCATGGATAATACTGACTAGATGGGGGAAAGATTTAGAGAAAAATCTTGAAAAGAAATTTACCTTAAAGTCTTTCAATGATGTACTCAAATGCCTGAAAATTTTGATTGGGTTGAGCTTGAACCAGGACCACATACTCTCCCTTAAGTCCAACATAGTAGAATGTTTGTCCAAAGGTGCCATTTACGGAGAGATTAAAGTATTTAGCTCCGTTCAGGGTTCCGTTAACTGCAAGGGATGAGGGTCCTTTGGACGACCCATTTGAGGGTATTATGGTGGTAGAGTATAGGTAGTTATACAAGTTGGTTGAATTGGTACCATGTAGTATATCAACTCCGAGGGATTCACCACTTGTTGAAGTGGTACCTAGATAATACGCTGAATACTGTGTAAAGTTACCCTGTTGTGAGGTCAGGTTACTCACGGCGTATTCAACCAGGGGTAGAGATGAAGAGCTGGGATACATGAAGCTCGGCATCGTTATCATCGTACCGTTTCCACCTATCAGGTCTGCCTTGGCCAAGGACAGGAAACTTTCCTGAATGGATTGCGAAACATTACCTGTGGCATTTACCTCTATCAAATAATGTCCCACCACGGCATGTGGAAGGCTTGTGGTGGCGTTGGGCTGACCCGCATAGCTGACTATTGAGATTGAAACAACTGTCGTATTGGAACCAGAGGGCTCCACGTACTCTTGATACAGCGAAAGTGCATTTGGATACATTCCGGACAGTAACTGTGAAGAATTTATCTCTCCCAAAGAGATCACTTTCCACTTCCCTGGAATATCTTGAGTTATTTGACTTTGAGTGGGTAAAGTTGGTCCGCCTGATGCTACAATGTTGGATGAGTTGTGATGAAGCTCCAGAAAGGCAAAAACTCCCGCAAGGACTATTATCACCACTGCGATTATACCTATAATGAGGTTTCTGTTCATTAGTAAATGCTCTAGCCTAGCATAAAAAACTCTTTCATAATCCTTAAAGTCTCAGGACTTTTATCACGTCGCACGGACTTTCCACTATGATGGCTCCCTGACTCTCCAGAAATGATAGGTTCAATCCCAGTTCGCCCTTCAATATGAAGATTTTTCCCAGGCTCGCTCCCTTAAATGCGTGGAAGTCATGAAGCGTGTCCCCAACCCCCACGCTCTCTGAGGCCGATGCCCCTAGCTTATTGAGAGCAAGAATCACGGGAAAGGGATCTGGTTTTCCCTTTTCTACGTCATCACCAGCCACCAGTAAATCGGGGGTCACGCCGATTGCCCCCAGACTCCTGGACGCTGACCTCCTCAGGGATGAGGTAACAACAGCTATGGAGTATCCACTTGACCTAGCCTTATTCACCATCTCCCTGGCGCAGGGTAGTGGTGTGGCCTTCTTGACCACCAACTCGTCAAATATCTCATTCTTAACCTCGAAGAGCTCCTGGTATCTCTCCCCACCAAGAGTCTTAGCTATATCCAGAGTCCTCCTTCCCATGAGAAGGTCAAGATCCACGTTTGCACTGATTCCTAGCCTTTTCATGGCCAGCTCCCATGCCTCCTTGTGAAGGAGAGCCGTGGTGGCGAGAGTCCCATCCAAGTCAAGAATCATGGCTTTCACTTTGTGATCACCGCCTCAGCAATGTTCACCCACTTTATCTTATAACCTAACCTTTCGAGCACCTCAGTTATGAACTCTCCCCTTTCCTTAACGAGTTCCTGGAGCTTTCTACCGGAGAAGTCTTCCTTTGAAAGCTGTTCCATGAGCTTTTGGCTAACGTAATAGTTCTTGAGAAGAACGTATCCTGGAAATTCCCTAAGATTTTTACGAAGGAGTCCCTCGGATATCCCATATTTTGTGGCCAGTTCCTTGAGTGATACCACGTCACTTCCGTCCAGTTCGTATTCCACCCTTCTTGTTGGGAGAGACTGCTCAATCTCTCTCAGTGCCTGGTATACCTTTGCAGGATCAATCTTTCTCTTGAACGTGACCACTGGCAAATCGCCAATCTTCCCAGATCCTAGTTCCTCACTCACGATGGGTATTAACAGATTTCGCGTCCCCTGGAGTTTCTTCACCTTTTCCCTCAAGTAATCCTCTGTCCAGAAGCCCACCACCTCAAGGTATACCTTCAGGTCGTCCTTGACAGCCAAGAAGTCAGGTAGAAATATCCTGCCGTTGACCACAAGGGGTCCAGGCTCTCTCTCCAGTTTCCAATCCCTTACCGTTCCCCTGAAGTTCCAGTAGAAGTCTTCCTCCACTGAACTATCAAAGAGCTTTCCCTGCTCCATCCTTCCTCCAATCCACTGATGATTCTCCACCTTCATCTGGTAAACCCTTCGCTTCCTCTTTCCCAAGATGATCTCGGCCTCTATGCTCCACCTGCCTGAACCGATTACGTAGGGCACTAGAATGGCCAGGTTTCTACCATATTTCTCCGATGGCTTCAGAAGGGTATAGGGACCCATAACTTCTATCCTCACAGGGTTGGGATACGCGGTATACATGAGGCCAAGTCTCTTCACGGTCCTCAAGAGGTCTTTCCAGTTTCCTTCCGTGCTCAGGGTTACCCTGTATGACCTGAACAGGATGGTCTGAAGGAGAGAGAGGTTATACTCCTTTACTATATCTTCCGGAGAGGGTATCTCCACCTTGGAGATTACCTTGCTCTCATCCATATCCCCAAACATGAACCTCTCGGCATCAACACCGAGTCTCTCGCTTACCTCCCTTAACCTCCTCTCCCTTTCCTCCAGTGTGAGTGCGGGACCCCCGGCAAACAGCTCCTCCCTTATCCTCTTGGGATCTACGGGGGACTCCCCGGACAGGGTGATATACCTGGAGATAACCCTGTGAAGACCTCTCACCAGCTTGGCTCCCTGGGTGGTCTTTCCATACATCCTTTCCAATAGCTTGACGTTCTCCTCTACCTCCCCGTAAGTGATACCAACCCTGTAGAAGGGAATCATCTCCTTCACTAGCTCCAGATCCTTCTCCCCAGCGAAGGAAGGATAGATGGTGTCCCCGTAAATCCTGAACCTTGCTAGCTCACTTGGTAGCACTGGATCTCCTCCTGCTTAAGTTATGATCAGTTGTCCCCTTGGTTACAATCTCTATGAGTGTGGCTACCTTTCCCTCCTTCTTCCTGAGGATTCTCCCAAGTCTCTGTAACATCTGCCTTGAGGTTCCATAACCTCCTAGCACTATACCCACGCTTGCGTCGGGAACGTCAACTCCCTCATCAAACACGTTCGAGGCAACAATTACCCTGTAATCCCCACTCTTGAACTTGGACAGGATCTCCTGTCTCTCCTCCTTCGACGTAAGGTAAGTTACTGCAGGAACCAGGAATTCCCTGGATACCTTGTAGGCCATATCAACGTCTCTCGTGAAAATTATTATCTTCTCGTTTCTGTAGTCCCTGAGGATATCCCTCAACTTCATTAGCTTACTCTCAGAGTTTACGGCCAGCCTCAACGACTCATTCCAGGCCAGTAAGGCCTCCCTGGCCTCCTTGTCCCTTCCAGCCATGAATATGAATCTCTGAAAATCCCTGGGCCCGGCCATCCTGATTCTTCTCCTCTTCAGAAATGAGGTAAACTTGTTCCTCAACTTCTCGTACAGTTCCTTCTCCCTGGGAGTTAACTCCACATAGACCTTCTCGACCTTAAACTCTGCCAGGTATTTCCCGGCTAACTGTGATGGGGAGAGTCTGAGCAGGATTGGACCAACCACTTCCCTCAATAGAACGTGCCTGCCATCCTCCCTCTCTGGGGTGGCAGTTAATCCCATCCTGTAGGGCGATGCCATCAGTTCCCCTATGTTTATGTAGCCAGTTGAAGGAAGATGGTGAACCTCATCGAATATCACAAGGGGAAATCTGTTTCCCAGCCTCTCTACCTTGGTATAGGCCGAATCATACGTAATCACCGTTATTCCCTGAACGTCATCCTCTCCGCCCCCCACAATTCCCGGTTTAACACCCAGGGAGTCCCTTATTCTGTCTCCCCATTGATGAAGGAGCTCAATCGTGGGAACGACCACCAGGGTTGCCACCCTGAGGTTAGCAATGGCCTTTATTCCCAATGCGGTCTTACCTGAACCTGTGGGCAACACCAACACGCCTCTCTTCTTGGACATCCATACCCTCATGGCCCTTTCCTGATAATCCCTCAGTTTCAGGGAATCCCTTATGAGCGGAAAGGGAATCGGATCCATTACCTCATCCTTAACCTCTATCCCTCCCTGCCTGAAGTACTCCAGCACCTGATAATACCTGTAGGCCGGTGCGACGTAGGCCTTAAACTCCTCTCTCCACTCGAGCGATGGGGCGTAGTGATCGGAAATAAGCAGTCCCCTAAAATATTTCAGAAGTACCAACCTTGATTCTGATTTAATACTTGACCTAAAGTTAAAAATTATTTGATGTTAACTAGATTATGGAGATTGAACCAATTGCCTTTGAGAGCCTGGGGGTAAGGTCACAGGCAACGCTGGTGGAGACCAAGGACGTGAGGATTCTCATAGATCCTGCTGTTTCCTTGGCACCAAGAAGATACGGTCTACCTCCGCACAGGATTGAGGTAGATACGCTGGTGGAGCTCGCCAAGAAAATCACGGAAAAGGCAAAGGAATCTGACGTACTCGTGGTTACACATTATCACTACGATCATCACGATCCGGGTTACGTTATACCAAAGGAGGTATATAGGGATAAGCTAGTTCTCGTAAAGAACCCGGAGTCGTATATAAACCCCAGCCAAGGTAAGATTAGGGCCCCCAAGTTCCTTAGGGCCATCAAGGGTTTGCCTAAGGAAATATCGTACGCTGATGGCAAAGAGTACAGATTGGGTAACACCAGGATTATCGTGTCCCATCCTGTGCCCCACGGGGCAGACGTAAGGCTGGGCTACGTTATTCAGGTTTTCATTACCGACGGAGACTCCTCCATACTCTTCACCTCAGACGTGGAGGGAGTTCCAAGCGAGGAACACGTAAAATTCACCTTAGAAAGGAAGCCCAACTTCCTGGTGATCGACGGACCCCTAAGTTACCTAGTGGGCAGAGCCCTCACAGAGGATCAACTGCATACCTCTGTGAAGAACATGGAGAGGTTGGCCAAGTCAGGATTGGAAACCATGATAGTAGATCACCACGTTCTTAGGGATCTAAGGTATAGGGAGGTACTTTCAGACCTATATAACGTGGCCAAGTCTTCGGGCGTTAAGCTTACCACTGCAGCCGAAATCCTTGGCAAGGAGACTCTTCAGCTTGAGGCTAAAAGGAGAGAGCTTTTCGCCAGGGATAACTCGCCAGCTAGAATACCGAGAAACCTCGCTTCTCTTCTTAGAATAGACCAGGAGGGATAGGAAACACGAAGGAAAGTGCGTAACCCGCTAGATAACTTCCCACGAGTGCCAGAAGACCCGTTGCTACCTGCTCTCCAGCTCCCCTCCATTTGGGCAGTCCAGTATACCTGGTTGATGCTGATCCAAAAATGGTGAGTGTTATCAGGATGAGTGCCACAGATGACAGAATTGCAACGTCGAAACCTATCCTGAATATTACGTCTATCCCGAAGGGTATCAAGGGTATCAATCCCCCGATCACTAAGTAGAGGGCCATGATCAGACCGAGCTTGGCGGGTTTCTCAAATTCCTCTGGAAAGATCTTCAATTCATGAATCATCATCTCGTTAAGCACAACGTTCCTGTTCCTCATGAGTATCTCAGCTATCTTCTCTGCCTCCTCCCTTGAGAATCCCTTCTCCTCGTAGAAAGAGATCAGTTCTCCTTTCTCCTTTTCCGGAAAATTCTGAATCTCGTAGTCCTCTTTCCTGATCTCGTTGTTGAAGACTTGCATCCTCACCCTAGTGGAGATGAATTCTCCGACGCCCATGGAGAAGGCCTGGGCTATGGTGGCTATGAGTCCCGTCACTAGAACGAGAAGAGAGTCGTGGGAAAATCCTGCCGCGCCCAGGGCAATGCTTCCAACACCTATTAATCCATCCTGAACTCCAAAGACCTTTGTCCTGAAGACGTCGGCCTCCTCCGTTCTATGTTGGATTTCCTTATGTTCCATAACCCCATACTTATTCTGATTCATTTAAAAGAGTTGCTAGAATTACGATTTATCGTAGTTGACCTTATATGTTTCCTCGTCCACCCTGGAGATCAGGCCTGAGTAGACTCCCCATTCCAGAAGTATTAACTGAAGTTCGTATTTTCCCTCAGGCTTGTTATATGTCTGTACCCCTTTCTTCTCCAGAGCTTCCATGAGGCTGTCCAAGGTGAACTCTCCCAGTTCAACCGCAGTCTTGAATGGCTCGGTCTTTACTAGGCTCTCCTTGAGGATTTCCTTTCTTCTTCTGATATTGGACTTGAGAAACTCAGACCCCTTATCAGTTATGATGATATCACCTTCCCCTACAGTGGCGAAGCCCATGGAGTTGGCTGCATAAACAATGGGCATCAGGTCGTCCACGTCCACCTCCATCTCCTTCTCTATCTGATATAGGTCTGCCTTTCCGCCAAATATGTTCTGAAGGATTGAAAGTAATCCTAGGAGGTCCGCTATTCTGGCATCGGAACTAATTACGTTCATAACTAGAAACCTATGTAAAGCAGAATATTTCAATCTTTCTTAGCTTGATTCATGAGATCCCTGGATTTCCTGGATGCCCTCCCCCTAACCCAGAAAACAATATAGACTACGGGGAAAACGTAGAAACCCATCACCATGAGTGCATCGAGGATGGTTATTCTTGGCGAAGAACCGAACTGGGAAAGGGCCTGCATGTGAGCTTGAGAAAGAGAAGAGGACAGAATTGCTAGGATACCTAGAATGAATCCTAGATTGAGAGCCCAGGCAATGCCTTTCTCCACCAAATACGAGAGGGCCAGCAAAACTATTACCACCACGTAGGTCATAGCGGTGAGGATGGAAGGTACAACGCCCAGTAAAAGATAGCCTCCAATACTGAGGCATATGGCCGAACCTAGGAGCAGGATTGAGTAGATCCTCAACTTATGTTAACTAGTGTTGGTGGGAAATAAGTTATCCTGTCACTTACTGCAGTGGTATTTATATTGGAGTACCTTGTCTTCATCATATGGCTAGCCTATCCAAAAGGCTCGAGATAAGGGAGTCCTCCCTGCCAGGCTATCTAGTTTTCAGCCAATCGCTGGCGTCAATCGCACCGTTAAGCTCCATGGCTGCATATTTGACAGCCACCCTGGCACTGGCCGGAACATCCAGTGGCATTGCGTCCATACTGGGCGTCGCAATGTATTCCCTTTGGGTTTATGTGGGATATCAACTGTCAAAGGCGTTCCCTTCCGAAGGGGGTACCTATACTTTTTCCAGAAACATGTATCCCGACAGGATGGCGATGGTACTGGGGTGGATGTACTGGGGAAGTTACATGTACTACTTAATCTCCACCTCCACCTACGCCTCCGGAGTACTTCTACCCCTGATGGGAGTCCCTGGAACGGTGGACAGGATAGCGGAAGTGATACTTCCCTTAGCTATACTTCTACTCATGATTACGGGGGTAAAACCTCCCCTTTACTATAGTCTCGTTACGTCACTTGCGGAAATAGCGGTAATAGTGATACTAGGCATAGCAGTTATTGGGCATAAGGGATTCTCCTTACTCCCGCTAACGCCTTCTGCAGGGATACCTCAGGTACTCAGCGGTGCCATTGCAACCTCCTTTACTGTAGCAGGTGGAGGTGCGTCCTTCTTCCTGGGAAAGGAGGCACGTGGGAAAGGGAAAACTGTGAGCATATCTTACCTGATTGCTTTCCTCCTGGCTTCAGGTGCCATAGCGTTTTCCTCCGTTTATCTGGTGTTGGCTGGAGGTTCTGAACAGGGAGTGGAGACCCTTGCCAACACGGGGTTCCCGGGGCTGATAGTGGCGAAACAGTTCATGGGCCAATCATTTGTCCTGGTGATGCTGGTGTTAACCATTAACAGCCTTGTTGGTTCTCTTATAGCAGCGTATGTGGCATTATCTAGGCTTACCCTTTCCCTTCTCAAGATTAGCCTTCCTAGGTCCACCTTGCTCGTTGGTGCACTGTTCGTGGGAATTGACCTAGGAATTTCAGGTTCCGGGAATCTCCTGCAATGGTATCAGTACTTTTTCCTAGGTTCATTGACTGCCCTTTTCGCTACTCATACCGCGTTGTCCCTAGGCCTTCCCAAGATCAGGAACAAGTTAGGGCTGAATCCAGTGAAGACCCTTCCAGGAATCCTCTCCGCCATTTTAATGGTGGTGGGCCTTTACTCAATCTATCTTGAAGTTGGAGAGGGACTAGTGGTAGGCATAGTCTCATGTATAGTTCTCGTAGTGATGGGAGTAATTCAGGGACTAAGGAGAAGAAGACAACGAAACCCTGAAGAGTAATATTTGATGATCCCTCTTATAAGATCCTACCCAGCAATTATTCATGTGTGAAACTACCCGAAGCAATAATCGAAATCGGAAAGGAGGCCAGAAATGAGGCCAATGATGCACTGGAGGGAAAACTTAACGTCCAAGAGATTGTGAAGATAAGGCTTGACACGGCTGAATTCTACCTGGAACAGGCTCAAGAGACCCTGAAAACCTCTCATGTTCTGGCCAGCGAGATGCTTTTCAAGGCCATTGTCGAGGGATTGAAGGCCCTGGCAGACTACTTTGGGGTGAGAAAGGAGCTAAGGGAACTCCCCATCTATCTGGAGGACATACTAGGGGAATGGGTAGGCAATGCATGGGAAGTAGGGAAAAGGCTCCATTACGATGGTTACATTTTCGAATTTCTTCAACAGGATGATGTCCAAGAATACTTGAAATACGTAAAAGAATTCGTAAACAACTGCAAGATAGCGGTTCTTTATTAATCGTCGTGCTCTCCTTGATACATGACCGTTAAGTTAATTATTTGTTCTAACTGTGTTTTTGATATATTTTCATTTGTTATACCCGTAGCATAAAATTGAACCTCATATATTCCTTTATGAAGATGGACTACCTGTAATGGAGATGAAAGGGTGAGAACAATTGTCCTATGATCTCCCCTGGATAGGTCAAGTATTGCAATAACGTACAGGGACTTCACCGTGCTGTTGGCAGTCAATTTCACCAGATAGGTCCCGGATCGGTCCACTACAATCGTTTCAGTAAAGTTGAGATTGAAGGGATGACCTTGAGGTGCTTGGGTGGGGGCGGTAGTGGAGATAAGTTTCACGGACGAAAACACGGTAAAACCCAGGGAGATGGCCAAGAGCAGGATAATGATAACGGTCCTCACTTCGCACCACCCTTCACTACGTACTTAACCTTGCCCCTTTCCCTTATCTCCTCTATGAGACCTAGGTTCACCAATTTCTTCACCCTCCTATATACGGTTGTCCTAGGAAGTAGCGATAGCTCGGAGATCTTACTCAGGTTATCTGCTCCCGCCTTTATGGCTTCAAGTATCTTGATATCTCTGTCGTCAAGTTCGTTGGGCGGGGCAACCTGAGGAGTTGGTCTCCTTCTCCAGAGAAGGTAAGCCAGATACGCAGTAGCTCCACTGCTAACACCCGTACTGTAGATATATGGATTCAGGAACGGATTCTGGTCCACAATATAGTACAGTACGGTAACGTTCCCAGTGCTGAAAGTGATATTAATGTATGACCCCTCCTCATTGAGGGATGTTGGGGTCTGAGAGATATATGTAATCCTAGAGTTCAAGGGCAGAATGACGCTAACTGAAGAAATATTGGGTTGTGAGACTTCAATAACCCCCTGGGTCCTCACATGAAACTTGATCTCTGATGTGTTAACGGGATACACATATCCGCCTCTTTCTAGCACACCTTGTGTAGTCACCAAGGTCCAGTTGCTTGGAACAAGTATCCATTCGGGCCTGCTGAAGTAAAGTATCACTGTACCATTATAGTAAAACGTAGCACTAACCTGCGAAATGGTAACTGGTAACAACGCCAACGCTATCACCAGCAGAAAGATTACCCTTTGACGCATGACAGAAACACCGCTATTCCAGCTAGCGCAATGATGGCAAAATAGAACAGAAACGCTAGCGCCACAGATATAGCTGGGTAAGCTGGAACAATGAATGCCAATAGCTTAAGCAAATGCTCAGCAACCATGAATAAAAATAGAGAGAATAAGATAAAAAATGTTGTTACTTCTTTCTTCTGAGCAAAATTAGAACCACTATTATGATTATAATTACTACTATGATAGCTATGTAAAATGCAGGATTCTGTACTATCACTGAAGTTAATGGGGGAGTCACGGTAACGGAGAAATGATCGTTTTGAACGAATGGCACGAATGATCCTGTCTGGTTCCACACCAGGGTCAGGGTTAATGGATAAGAACCAACGGAGGCTCCTCCGCTCACATCAACCACATACGTGACATTTATCTCCTGTCCTGGACCGATATCACCAAGACTTGACTCTGACGCTGTCAGTCCCTGGAGAGGATTAGATGAGCTAACGTGAGGATATATAACGTCTGAAGTTCCAAGGATTGCCTTAACGTTCTTTGCTGTGGCGTTGCCCACGTTCTTAAGAACAAGGGTTATGGGAACCTTGGTATCGCCAGCCTGCAGGGAAGGATAGATCACATTGACTATCGTGAGGTTGGCCTTAGGATACACGGTGAGGGAGTACGACTTGGTATAGCTACCCCCATCGTAGAAGATGGTGAAGTTAAGGTGATACTGTCCTGGACTCGCTGAGTCGGGAACATTAATCAGGAAAGATACGTTAACAGGTACCCCCGGTGGGATAGCTCCAATGGTCAAGTTGTTCTGGGAAACCACCGGGAAGGGTGATTGCAGAAATACATATGAGTTCTGTGCAGTCGCTGTTCCATAATTTGTTATAACGCCGTCAACTCTCACGTCGTAGAATCCAGGGAATACCTGGGGCGGTACCGTGAAGAGGGATAGGGCTATTTTTGGCGGATAAATGGTGACCGGCACGTACTGGGTTACGTTAACATCGCTGTAATGCACAACGACAGGAATATAATACGTTCCAGGCGTAGCATTCGGGTAGACGTTCACGGTAACGCTACCCTCGTTAATTTGACCCGCTGGGACTATTCCTATCATGATCGAGCTCTGCGTGAACTGAATGGGGAACTCTGAGCTTGTAACGTAGAGAGACACGTTGAGCGCGTTAACGTCTCCCAGATTCCTTATTATAAAGGTTAAGGGCAGGTTAGTCTGTCCCGGTGCAGCAGTCAACGGGGAAGACGTTGACCCCCATACGCTGGATATGGAGAAGGTCTCATACCCCACTATGGGCACCGTAATGAATGTATTAATCACCTCCTTTCCCGAGAAGTACTGGATCTGGGCCGGGATCTGATAGACGCCAGAGGTGGCGTTGGGGTAAACTGAGGCGTAAGTTGTGACCTCTATGGGCTGGCCCGGAGGTAAGTAGCCCACGTTGAGGTAGTTCTGCATGAACCTGATGGGATAGGTTGAGGTCAGAAGTAGGGAGGCATTGGATATCTCCACGTTACCTTGATTGTCTATGATAAGGGTTATGGGAACGTTGTTATCACCAGGAGCAACCAGCTGTGGCGAGGATGGGGAGCCCCAAACGGCCTGAACTGATGCCCTGGTGTAGCCAAGGATGGCCACAGGCACATAGATGGTCTGCCTCTCGTCGAAGTAGTTGACAGTTCCCCGAATGTAATACACGCCAGGTGACGCGTTAGAGTATACAGAGACCGTTAATGTTGTCTCAGAGTAGAGCCCGGCCGGTATTATCCCAAGGTAACCACTCTGTTGCAGGAAATGTAATGGGAATTCGTTTTGAGGGAAGGTAATTGATACGTTATCCACATTGACGTCGCCTAGGTTGTTTAGTATGATGGTGAGTGGAAGCCTTGCACTACCAGCTCCAGCTATGATGGGGTTGGACGTGCTTCCCCAGACTGCGGTTGCAGAGAAATTAGCGTAACCGGTTATGGGAATAGAGATTGTGGTCGTCAATCTGCTGTGCGAGAAGTACTGGATCTGGGCCGGGATCTGATAGACGCCAGAGGTGGCGTTGGGGTAAACTGAGGCGTAAGTTGTGACCTCTATGGGCTGGCCCGGAGGTAAGTAGCCCACGTTGAGGTAGTTCTGCATGAACCTGATGGGATAGGTTGAGGTCAGAAGTAGGGAGGCATTGGATATCTCCACGTTACCTTGATTGTCTATGATAAGGGTTATGGGAACGTTGTTATCACCAGGAGCAACCAGCTGTGGCGAGGATGGGGAGCCCCAAACGGCCTGAACTGATGCCCTGGTGTAGCCAAGGATGGCCACCGAGGCGTTTAGGGTTTCATGGAAATGACGGAAAATGGCAATGGGTCCCGCAACCTTCAGGCTGATGTTATAGACACCGTTAGAGGCGGAGGTGTTAATGTTATAGTAGTAAATTACGTTTATAACCTGCCCCGGGTTCCACTGAAGTACTGTTGTGTTCTGCGTATTGTTGTAGTAGTTTATGAGTTCAAAGGGATACACGCTAAATGCTGAGATATTTACATTGTACAGGGCAAAATTGTTTGCATTTATCAGGGTAAAGTTGATAGGAACGTTTGTCATTCCCGGAGCCAGTGGTTCCTCCAAAGGTCTGGCGTACATTATGAAGTGCAACTGTGGAGATGAGATTCCAATCCCATAAACCGGAACTGTCGCGAAAAACGTTCCAAGAAGTAATAGCCCCGTTATCAATATTGTGTACAAAGACCTTGATCTCATAGGTGCTAAAGATATATCTTTAGTATTTAAAGTCATGTAACGGTAGATGTTTCAAATCGTAATTACTAAATCATGGCTCGGTCCAGCTACTTTCCCTTGAGTTCCCAGTACGCTCTTTCGAAGGCCTTATTCACGGTATCAAGGTAGCGGGTGAGATTTCTCATCTCATCGAGCCTTATCACAACGAGAAAAACGTTGGTAGATCCGTTCTTGTTATAGAACGAGATCTCGGGTGGCTGGGCCTTCATATTCTTAAATTCGTCCTCTATTATGTTATGAGCTCGCTCCAGCAACAAGTTACCAGGCACGTCCGCATTAACCGTAAGCTCGTAAGGATATGAGAACGATCCATCCTCCTTTAGTTTAGTGAACACAGTGTTTCCTAGGAAAGCCGAGTTTGGAACCTTGACCAGGTTCCCGGATATGGTCCTCACCTCAGTGAAGAGAAGGGTTACCCTTTCTGCCTCACCAACAATAGGGGGTGACCAGATCCACGATTGGAGTATTACCGCATCTCCAGGTCGTAGAGTCCTGCTAGATGTTACCATCACCCCGGATAGAATGTTAGAGACCACGGTCTGAGCGGCCAAACCTATGGCCACACCACCTACCGCGCCACCGATCGCAGCTCCTGTGAGATTAACCCCTAGGGCCGAGAGAATAGCCAATACCAGTAGGGTATAAAGGACTAGATCCACTACGAGGGACACCGTTCTCATGGTTACCTTGTCGGCTCTAGTCGCCAGGTAATTCTCTAGAGCATATTTGATGATTCTAATGACCACATAACCGCCAATACCTACTAGGGCAGCGTCCAGTCCAAGCTGAACGTAATTAACGTAAGGCACTAGCTTGGAGTTAGAGGCAATAATGGTTGATAATACCACATGAAGAACGTAAACTAAGGCTCCAATTATTACTAAGAGTAAGAGGATTCTTATTAATGGTTTAGTAGAACTCATGGGTAATACACTGGGTTATCATTTCATTTATTTTTTACGACTTTTTTGGACAACTTTCCCCGAATCTGATTAAGTCAATCAGCTCAGCTTTCGCTGAACAGACCGGAGCACGCTCCCATGGACTCAGCGATATATCTCCGCTACATACCAGACCAGAGAGGAAAATCCAAACCAAGAACAAGTAATTTTTTCAGCTAGTGGTGAACTGCCAGCGAGTGAAATTCATCAAAATGCCAAAAAGAGAAAGGGATGTTCACGTTGCCCTAGAAATATCATCTGAGCTTTTCTCGTCTGTGCTGGGCAGATCCCTTGGTCTTCCTGTGAATGAGGTTGAGTTAGTCAAACTTGAGGACGGTAAACACGCACTTTCTATGGATCGTCTTGAGCAATTTGAAGGAAACAACGTAACTAACCTTTTCGAGCTGGGAATGGCCCTACCCTTTGAGGAATTCCTGCTAAATGTGGATCTCAAGAGGGAACATGTTATGGCAAAAGATGGAAAGGGTCTTATCATAGATCACGGACATGCCCTGGACTCTTGGAAACCGCTTTATTACGTGGAACAAATACTGTACAGCCCTGTAACTAGGTTTAATCTATGGGCCACACAAGACTCGTTGAAAGAAGGGGTGGAAATAATCAAGGGAATTAACACCGATGAGATCTCCAAGACCTTGAGGGAGACAATGATGAGAGTTATGGACGCGGGTATTTGCAGTCTCTTCACGAAACAGATTATGGAGGAGCACCTTCATATCTCCATCAAGATTCTGAAACATAGAAAGACTATAGTCCCAAGGTTCTACTTATAGGGGAAGAGTTGATTTAGATGCTTTTGTTACTTTAATGCTTTATAATGAAGTTGCCAAATATTCTAATTATGGAATGTGACGCTGCGGTTGTGCTAATTCTTAGGGATGACGGGAAATTTCTAGTAATAAAAAGGGCTGATCAGAAGGGAGATCCCTGGAGCGGACATATGGCACTTCCCGGCGGACATAGGGACGGGGATGAGAGTTGCGAGGCGACTGCCGTGAGGGAAGCTCAGGAGGAGGTGGGGATCACACCAACCAACTTAAGTTACCTAGGAATGTACTCTCCCCACAACAGGGAAATGAGAGTTGCCGTGTTCGTTGGTTACACAAGTTCACCACAGGTGAAGATAGATGGAGAAGTAGATAAGTGGTTTTGGGTTGATCCCAGTGAACTTAGAGAAGAAAATGACCACTTCGTGTATCATGGCTACATTATCTGGGGGATGACCTACAGAATCCTGAAGGATTTCCTTTCAGCCCGGCAACGATCAAGTCATCAAGTCCAAGCCGTCGACCAGTCATCACTTAAGGAATAGGTTCTCATACTCTTTCACATATTTAACGCTTCTCTTCAGGTCGCTGAACAGCCTCGACGCCTCCTTTACATCCTCAGCCTTGACCACTCCCCTTCCAGATTTCCTTGCTATAACCTGTGATGGCTCAAGTAGCTGGATTGAGTACCTGAGGCTCTCCTCTGCAGCCATGTTGGTGAGTTCGTCTAGAGCTGCTAGCTCCAGTTCAATATCCAGTTCCTCCGCCCTTATGGAGATTATCTCCCTGCTCTCTTCCTTGCTGTAGGGCCTGGTTGTTATGATGAGGAGCCTGTCAAGTAAGTCTAGGGGCATACCGTGTGGCGCCTCAACGTCTGTGCCTCTTATCTTTGTGGTCCCCCTATTAGTGGCTAGAACCAGTATGGGAGCCAGTTCAGCTTCCAGAGCCTTCGTCAGGAAGGAAAACGTCTCTATATCCAGCATATGTGCGTCATCTATGAAGAGAACTCCAGGTATGAGCTCCGCAGTACCCTTATTGATCATGTCCTTCACGTAGGCATCCACCTGTTTCCTGATGTCCTGACTAACCTCCCTCTCACTCCACAGCGAGAACAACGCTGTGATGGAAATGCTCTGAGCCGCTAGGGTCAAATCTAGATCGTAAAGGGTGAACGTGTTCGTTAGTTCCTTTTCCTTCTTTACCGGTCCACTCGGGATCTCCACGGTTCTTCCAGTGTCTATGTCAAAGGTCTTTACTCCCTCCACTCCCTTGGCCTTTCCAGTCCTGACTACGTTTCCAGTCTCCGCATCAATCCATATCACGTCCCCCTTCCTTATTCCCATCTTGCTTATCTGCTCAGCTATGGTCTCGCCAGCGGTGAGCGTTCTCTCTTCATCCTTGGTTGCAAGCTTTATCTCCACCTCCCTGGGCATCTGAACATATGGGTTGAGCCTGCTCCTTGCAATCCTCATCTTGATGTCCTTTACTACCCCCTCATAAACCATTCTTCTTTGCCTTATCCTAACGCCTATGGACTTCCTTAGGGCTTGGGTGAGCACCTCCGTCTTCTTGAGATCCACGGAGTATATTTCTGAGGCATTGAGCGTGTTGAAGGGAGTGTCCTCTCCCAATTCCTTGGCTATGCCCACGGCCAAGGCCGTCTTGCCTGTTCCAGGTGGCCCCACTAGCAGGATTCCTTTACCTGCCATTTTACCCTGTTTTATCAACTGTACAACCACCCAGGCTGCTTCCCTGGCCTCAACCTGTCCCACGAGTCCATCGGCCTTAAATTTGGCCTTCCCATTTTCATCCACGCCGAGACCCGTAATATGACTATGAATACTTGCCCTTCCAGTCTCAACTTTTCTAACTTCTTTGATCTCAGCCATGGGACATCAGCAATTTTTTTGCGTCAATATTTTTGAATTTAACTTCCAAGGTTGCGTAAATGGTCCGGGTGATCCGGAACCTTGATGGGAGATAAAACTGGGGAAATCTTATAGTCTATGCCAATAACCTTTTTCTCCATGATGATAACCTTTGGGGCAGAAATGTGAAGAGGTGGCGGCTAACTGACCATACCAGTTCATCTATCGGTGGGAAAGCTCAATGTGGACATCATCGTGAAGGCAGATAGAATTCCTGAGCCAGATCATCCTTTCTATACGGATACATTAAACATCTTTCCAGGTGGAGCGGCGACCAATTATGCACTAAGCGTGCACAGGTTGGGACATGGCTCCAAGATACTGGCAAAAATTGGCAGATCTCCCATAGTGAAATCATTAATGACTCAACTGGCCGAAGAAGGGGTTGGGCTTGATTACGTGGAGGAAGTGGACGCTGAGCCTAACCTCACTGTAATCTTCCTGAGAGAGGATGGAAGGATATCCATGATCAGGAAGAAGACCCACTCGTTGATTCCCACGCCGGAAGACGTTAGCAAGATGAGGGGAATGTTCGATGTAATTCACTTCGCCTCGGTACCTCCAACTTCCGTAATATACGACGAGGGTGCAAGGCTGGTCAGTTACGATCCGGGACCCTATGCAGCGGAATATGGAGGGGAGAAGGTGGACATAATCTACACCAACGAGGTGGAGTACGGCAGGCTGGGGTCAAGGATAGACGCAAAGCTGGTCGTGATCAAGCGTGGAAGTAGAGGAGCCATGGTACTGGGGGATGGGATTGAGTGCGAGGCAAATGGCCTCAAAGTGAAGGTTGTGGACACCACGGGAGCAGGTGACGTGTTTGACGCAGCGTTTAACGTTAAGTATTCCCAGGACGAGACAGTGGAGGAGGCTTTACGTTTTGCAATTACGGCCTCGGCTCTTAAAGTGGAAAGGCTAGGAGGTACCGCTTCCCCAACCCTTGAGCAGGTTGAAGAAAGGCTAAAAAAGAATGAAGTAAAAGTAATTTGTAGATGATTGTATTATTTGTTGACTTTGACTATTTCTATGCGCAGATCGAGGAGATCCTGAACCCGTCGTTGCGGGGTAAGCCTGTGGTGGTCTGCGTTTACTCTGGCAGGAGCAAGGACAGCGGAGCCGTGGCCACATCAAACTATGAGGCCAGGAAACTGGGAATCAAGGCAGGAATGCCCATAATCAAGGCAAAGGAGATGGGAAAGGACGCTATCTTTCTTCCCATGAGAAAGGAAGTTTATCAGGAGATGTCCAGGAGGGTGATGGAGATTATATCCAACTACGGTGACAGACTTGAGGTGGCAAGTATTGATGAGGCCTACCTGGACATAACGCGACGAGTGAAAAACTTTGATGAGGCCCGGGAACTGGCGATGAGGTTGAAGGCAGAAATACTTGAAAAGGAGAAGTTAAGGGTGACAGTGGGTGTAGGCCCGAACAAGGTCATTGCTAAGATAATTGCTGACATGAATAAACCTGACGGATTGGGAATAGTTTATCCTGAGCAGGTTAAGGAGTTTCTAGATAATCTTGACATATCCAAGGTGCCGGGAGTTGGGAAGATAACAGAGGAGGTTTTGAGGAAGGCTGGAATTAACAGGCTGGGCGATGTTAGCAACAGGACCGAGGAACTGGTTAGGCTGGTGGGTAGAAGCAAGGCAAATTACCTGTTAAGTCTGGCAAATAACACTTACCACGACCCTGTGAAGACTAGGGAAATAACCCACAGGGGAAGATATGTCACCTTACCAGAGAACACCAGGGACATTGAAAAGATACTTCCATCCCTGAAGAAATCCATAGTGGAAGCGTATTCAAAGGTGGATGGTATACCCATGGAGATCTACGTTGTGGCAATCATGGAGGACCTCGATATAGTGAGCAAGGGAAGGAGCTTCAAGTTTGGCATTTCTCAGGACAGGGCACTATCAGTGGCACAGGAGTTATTGCGCAGAATCATAGAGTCTGACGGTAGGAGACTCAGGAGGGTGGGGGTGAGGCTGGGTAAGATAACCAGATCCTCAACCCTCGAGGATTTCCTCCACTGATAGCGATATTACGCCCTCGAGTTTCCTGAGATCCGGTTTCCCATATCTGTTCACGTAATTGAGATACCCCCTAACTCCCCTCTCCTCTCCTTCTATTCTGGACTCCACCCTGGGGTTTAGTATGAGAGGGATATTCTCGGTTACTCTAGTTCTCTCCACCCTTATGACCTTTGATAGTCTCTCCATGTCCTCCCTCACCCCCTCTGCCCTCACTATCACCTTATCGCCCTCCACTACCCTCACGTCGTTTACCTCTCCATACTTGTCCTCGACCAACACGAATCTGGCTAGCCTTCCCCCCTCCACGTCCTCATAAAAGTTCAGGCCCAGGAGATACTTCCCGTGTACTGCCAGGGGGATGACAGCTAACCTTTCGTGACCTGAAAGGTTAGCTATAGCCTTTATTTTGACCTTCATGAATCTACTTCCGTGCTCGAGATAGATGGCTCTTTCGGTGAAGGTGGAGGGCAGATCCTGAGATCGTCTTTGACACTCTCATGTCTCACGGGAAGGGGATTCAGAATAAGGGGGATTAGGGCAAAGAGGAAGAACCCGGGACTTCAACCCCAACATCTAGCCAGTGTAAGGGTTATGAAGATGCTCACCAACGCCAGGGTGAGAGGGGACTACCTTGGATCTACGGAGCTAGCATTTGAACCTGGGAACGTTATTGAGGGAGACTTCTCCGTGGATGTGGGAACTGCTGGGAGCGTGACGCTAATTGCCATGACCGCCATCCCGGTGATGATCAACAGAAAGATTTCCCTTAGGATAAGGGGAGGAACTGACGTGCCTCTATCTCCTCCTGTGGATTACATGAGGCTTGTTCTCATCCCAGTTCTGGAGAAGATGGGTATCACCGGGAAGATAGAGGTTAAGAGGAGGGGCCACTATCCTGAAGGAGGAGGAGAGGTGGTGGTCTACGGCTTTAGGGGTGAACCGAGTGACTTGGTCCTTAGCCATTTCGGTGAGTTGAGGGAGATAAGGGGGATATCACATGTCACCTCCTTGCCATCCCACATTGCCAGAAGGCAGGTGACGGGAGCAATGGAGGTTTTGAAGGAGTTCAAAGTTCCCGTGAACATAGAGGAGGAGATAACCAAGGAGGGAAGTAAGGGCACAGGAATAGTGCTTGCAGCCTACGGATCCTCGGTCATGGGAGCAAATAGCATAGGAGAGATAGGAGTTACCGCGGAAAACGTTGGGAGAAAAGCTGGCACAGATCTGGTCAGGGAATTGAAAACTGGTGCCGGAGTGGACTCACACATGGGGGATATGCTGGTGATCTTCTCAGCATTTGCGAACTTGGAGTACTCAGCTTCGTTCCTTACCCAGCACACTGAAACTAACATAGAGGTAACGAGAAAGTTCCTTGGGGTGGACGTAACCCTGGAAGGCAAGTCCCCCTCTAGGATCAGGATAAGGAGGAAGTAGGAGGATAAATTACGGCCCTCCCTGCTATTCTCCCTTCCATAAGGTCCATGATTGCCTGATTAACCTCCTCCAGAGGATAGGGCACCGTTAAGGTCCTAAGTTTACCCTTCTCAAATAACTCCACTACCTCCTTTAAGTTGCTCAGGGTTCCATAAAGTATTCCCTTAACCCTGAGTCCCCTGAGAACCAGAAGCTGGCCCGGTATGGTCAGCTCTCCCCCAAACTCGCCCACAACCCTGAGCTCACCGGTCCTCCTCAGTAGCCATGGTAGCTCCTTTAGGGTGAGGTCACTGCCCACGTAGTCTATAATATAGTCGAATTTCCTTGTCCCCACGGAGCCAGAGAGATCTGTGGAGTATTCTCCCTTGGTGAAGACCACTTCGTCTGCCCCCAGTTCCTTGGCCTTCTTAAGCTTCAGGGAGTTCCTACCCACTACCCACACCTCAGAATTGATGTTCCTGAGAAGCTGGATAGAGAATAGCGCGACTGCTCCCGTTCCGAGCACCGCAACCCTGCTTCCCTCAGTTATCCCCTCCACCGAGCTCACGGCTGTGACCCCCGCATCTGCCAACGGAGCAACCTCAAGTGGTGAACCTCTCACGGGTACCAGGGGGAAGCCTGAGACATCAATCCTCTCAGCGAACCCTCCATTCCTGTGAATACCCAGAACCTCAACCCTCTCGCAGAACTGTGGAACCCCAGACCTGCACTCTTTGCATGTGCCACATCCCCTGGCGTTATAAACAAGAAACGTGTTTCCCCTCTCATCCACAACGGATATCTCGTGCCCCAAAACCAGAGGTAACCTGGTCTGGATGTCCCAACTCCACTGTCCCGTAAGCACATGTACATCTCCGTGGCATAACCCAGTGGCTCCCACCTTGACGGATCCCGGAGGAGTAGGAACGTCCTCTAAGGAGAGAGGTCTTCCAAACTCTCGGAGAACTGCAGCTAACATTACCATCCTGCCTTGAGGTATGCGTCCCTTTCCCACTGGGTTATGAAAGACTCATACTCGTCTATCTCTCTCGTTTTCAGCTCAAGGAATGCCCTTATCAACTCGTCCCCTATGGAGTACTTCAGGGAGGTGTCCCTTTCCAGATAGCTCAGGGCTTCCCTCAAATCCCTCGGAATGCTCTTGACAACGCTGTTAATTTCCGTATCCAAGTTCTTCTCTATACCCTCTATACCAGCCAAGATTATTGCCGACAACAGCAGGTAGGAATTGGTCAACGGATCCGCAAGCCTGAACTCTATCGCCTTCTGCTCCTTTATATTGCTGGGTATCCTGAGGAGGAAGTGTCTCTCCGAACCCATCCCGCCTAGGTTTGGAGTCACCAGCTCCTTAAACCTCTTATAGGAATTTATCGTGGGGGAGGCTATTGCAAGGATTGATCCCAGGTGCTCCAAGATTCCGCTAAAGAATGCATAGGCGGTTCTGCTTAACCCCACTCCCTTGGGATCATTGGAATCCAGCATGGCATCGGAGCCATCGGTCTTCACCAGCCTCAGGTAGATATCCATGCTACTTCCGGGTGTATTGGCAAAGGGTTTCGGCATGAATGTAGCCATCCTTCCATGAATCTTAGCCACGTCCCTGATCACTTCCCTGGCTGTAATAAGATAGTCAGACGCGCTCATGACGTCAGCTGAGGAGAAGGTGATCTCATACTGTCCGGGACCGTAATGCTTGTTTATCATTTCCACCTGCACGCCAACCATTTCAAGGTGCTTGATCACATCCTTCAAGAAGTCCTGCTGATCCATAAGGCCCTCAGGAGAAAAGGCCTTTCCCATATCAGCTGTCTCCCAGCTACCCTGATTGTTTCTGAGGAGGTAGAAGGTGGGCTCAAAGGAAGTCTCCAGCTTGAGGCCGTGCTCCTCCAGTTTATTCACTGCCCTCTGCAGGAGGCTCCTCGTGCAGAAGGGTAACGGTGTCCCGTCCGATGAAAAGAGAAAGGAAAGTACCCTGGCTGTCCTCTCTAGGTAGGGAATTATTACGAAGGACTGGGGATCAGGCACAGCTATCATATCCTCGTACCTTGACATCAATGGTCTGTCCTGAAAATCCAGCATGACCAGGGACTCGGCATAGGGAACCCCAAGATCCTGCGTCATTATTTTCTCAAACTCTGCCCTTCTAAGGGATCTTCCTCTCACGTGACCTAGGATGTCTATGAACTCTACTCTCACGTAATCTACTCTGCCGGACTTGAGGGTCTCAATGAGATCTGTCCTTGACAACTTAATCTGCTGTTTAGTGGGCCATCCAAAATAAAAGCATTAGGTGATGGAACAGTTATTTAGCCTAAGTTGGAATAATACCTGTGGATCCACAGGAACTGGAAATAATGAACTTGGGCGTCATGGCCTGTCAGAGGAGGGTGACAAGGATAGGGAATTATGAGATACGTTTCTGTAGAGAAGTTAAGAATGGTCTCTTCCTTTACCTGGTTGAGGTTAAGTTTAGAGGATACCTTAAGTCTAGGGGAGTCTTCACGGATTTCAAGAATGCCACACTTTTCGCTGGTTCTTGGATCAAAAGCCTGATATGAAACGCGTCAAACCTCTTTCCTTATGTCCAGAATGACGTGGTACTTTCCAGGGTTAACGCTTCTTACCACCCTTCCCTCTATCGCTCCTGGAAAAGTAGCCATGGCCTTTCTCACCGGATCTTCACCCCGTTTCACCTCTACCTCCGCGAAGAGATGAAGATAGCCTCCAGGCTTAAGCTTTGACAAGGCCAGCTGATATGCCTCACTATCCCTTTCTGGCAGGGGCGAGATTATTCTATCCAAGGGTTCAAGCTGGTTAAGTCTGACGAACGCATCACCATACATGGGTATTACTCCATACGCGTCATTGAGCTCCACGTTCACCATCATGAAGTAATAGGCGTAGGGATTGATGTCAATGGAATATATTACCTCTGGTTTCCTCAACTTGTAAGCCAGAATTGAGATGGGACCAAACCCCGAGAAGAGGTTTCCTACCCTTTCCCCGGGTCTGACCTTTTCCGCTATTCTCCTGTGTTCATATGATAACTTCTCTGAGAAAAAGACCTTCCGTATGTCAAGATAGTAGGAACAACCGTGTTCCCTGTAAATGGTGTCGCTCCTAGCCTCCCCAGCCAGATGAAGATAGGTGGGAAGCCTGTAGACCCCTGAAACGTCCCTCTTCCTGCCCCACACTGACTTCACCTTGGTCCTCTCCATTACCTCCTCTGCGTATTTCTTTAACTCGCTGATTTCGTATTCGAAGGGTATGGGAATGACCGCTATGTCCCCGATTATCTCAATTCTTTTCCAGATGCGACTTTTCCCCAAACTCATTGATAATCTCCTGTACCTCCTCCACGTCCTTGCTCCCCACGTTCAGGGGAACAGTTCCGTCAAGGACTGGCTCTCCTCCCACAATCACAGTCTCTGGGACTCCTGTAGAGAACACTAATGTCTCGTAAGGTGATGTCAGGTCAAGAGGATAGAAGGGAGGCTCGTTCACCTGATAAACGACCAGGTCTGAAGTGGAACCTATCTCCAGAGGATAACCCATGAGGAGTTGATTGTAACCCCAGAGAGTGGCTGACCTGAAGGCCTCCTCAGGGGTGAGCAATAACCTGGAAACGGCAAATCCCAGTTCCGCTCTGGGGTCATACCTCAAGCTGAGATCTAAGGCAATTGAGGGTGAGTACGAGCCCAGGGTGAACTTACAAACCTCCACTGACGGAAGAAACGAGAGCCCCAAACCGCGCTGTTTCACAACTGAGAGATCTCCTCTGGATCCTCCACCCAGAGCTATCACCCTATTTGGCGTGTTCTCTGTGAGGTTGACTGACCTGTCTATCAAGACGGGAACTCCGAGCTCATTGGACACGGCTGTGACCTCGCCAAGTTCTTCGGCATCACACAGTTTCAGAACCACCCTGGTCTCTCCCCCGCTCCACTTCTCGTGGAGAACCATGAACTCCCGTTTCCAGTCCGACGGGCCCCAGCTACAACCCACGTTAACTGCAATTATGGGTCTTATTCCCACCTTAATCATGGCCCTCGCCGCGCTCTCCGGATAGGGATCTGCAGTCACTGCGGTGGTAACTCCAACCCTCAGAAGATGATAAGCACCTAGGATAGCCAGATGATAAACGTCGTTCTGCGTCATTGAGGAAACCAGATCGTTTGGGTTTTTCCTACCTGAAACTATTGAGTACCTGAAGGGGTAAAGTGAGAGAATGGTATGTGTGGAGACTAGCCCAGGAGAAACGATTCTATCACTGCCTCCTAGAACAAGTTCCGCGTCCTCGAAGTCCTCTGGTTCCTCCCTAGTCACGGCCACTAGCCTAGATCCCTCTATACCCAAGTGAACATTTCTCAGCACATCTGTCTTTCCGTAAGCCAATCCTGCCTTAATTAATATCTTCAAGATTCTTCCTTGAATTGAGTAGAGCCTGTTCAACTTATAAAGGTTCGGAAAACCTCACCCCTCAGAGCGGGATAGCCACAAACATCAGCAATGCACCACATGAATTTCTCGTGATCATGCGGTTCCTCTCAGTTAGCCGTTTATAACCGGAGAAGTCGTATTTTATCATACCTTGTTTATAGAGGCTCTTGAGGAGGAGGCCAACGCTATTCGCAACGTGGAACCAAGGGTACACGTCAAACTGGAGAGAGGAGTGATAACTGGAGCGGGAGATTCCTACGCAGCATGCCTGGCCATAGAGGGAATAAGTAAGGGAAAATTTAGATGCGTCGACCCGTATGACCTACTGGAGTGGGATCCTCCGGCATCTCTGGTTATAGTGTCGGTTTCAGGAAAACCCGTAGTTTATCAATGGTTACTAGAAAAATTTAGAGGTAGGAGCAAGATTTACGTGGTCACGGCCAACCCGAGATCGAGGATTGCGGAGCAGGCTGATGAGATCGTGGATATACCCTACACGCCCAAGTTACAACTTCCAGGAACCCTCTCCTTCTTCTCCACCCTCAAAACCCTATACGGACTGGCCGGGATTGAGGAAAAGGTAGAGCAGGGTAAACCTCTTCCTTTAGGCCATGAACCATTCTTCGTGGGAAAGTCCGGGAACTACGGGATTGCCTACTTTGCCTCTCTGAAGATGTCAGAGATCTTTGGCGAAATCAGTAGGGCAGAGAGGTTTGAGCAATTCCTCCACTCTCCAATATTTTCCACCAAGGACAGGAGGGTAATACTTCTCTCCTCCGGTGATGATAGGGAGAGAAAACTCTTGAGCGAAGTGGATAACTTATCCTTAACCGAATGCACTACCCTGCTGTGTAACGCTGAGTCCGTGATCCTATCCGTAATCCAAGAAATGAGGAGGAGAGGATGGGACAGAATCTATTACCTCGAGAACAAAAATATCTTAAGGGCCAGTTCCAACATGATATATTAGGTGCGTGAAATGACCGATGAGGTAGACTTAACGAAGCAATCGGGAGGTTGTGGGGCAAACTCTCCTGCAGTTACCTTGATGAAATTCTGGTTAGAAACTGGAGGTAACAGAGATATCAAGGTGTTCGCCACACCCGGTGTACAGGCTGACCAAGTTGATATGTGGGCCATGGCCATGAGCGACCAAGGGGTAAAGATACTCAAGAAGGAAAATGAAGACGGAAAGGTCGTGTACATAATACACTTACCGTGATAATCATGAATTATCTTAAAATAGGTGAGGTCACCGGTATTGCACTCCTTTTCATATCTGCAATTATCTATATACTAGGAGATCCTCTGCTCAGACTCATCTCCTACCAGGGACCCATTCTGGCAGGAGGGTTGCTCGGCTGGTATGTGCTGCATAGCTCTACACCCAACGAGAAATATGTGGAGGATCAGGATGGGGAGAGGGTTCCAGTAACCTCGGTCCTGCTGAGAGGAAAAGCGTGGCTCCTTATTATCATTGGGGTTTTACTCATGATCCCGTGGTTTACTCCTCAGATCTATACAGTGGCGCTACATCAGCAGATAATATTCGTGATGTCCTTCATCTTTCAGTTTATTGGAGGATTTATAGTTGGTTATGTTATACCTTCCCTGAGGTTCATGGAGAAATTTATTCTATATTCACTTGGATTTGGAGCGGATCTGTTCTTTGTCCTTCTACTTTACATTTACTCCAATCTCTTTGAGGTGTCTCAGACAGTTCTTCTGAACAACGTGCTGATCCTAGTTTATGGAGTGAAGCTATTAGAGGGTATAATGTTCGGGGTCTACATTGTGAGAAGGATTAACGCAATTTAAGTAAACATAGCTCTTGGATCAACACGATGTCAGTTTTATACTCCAGCAAATAGTAGTTCAGAGATGAAGGGAAGAGTTGTTCTGGTTGGCGCTGGACCTGGTGACCCAGGACTCATCACCGTGAAGGGGCTACAGCTTCTGAGCTCCTGTGATGTTGTGGTATACGACAGGTTGGTCTCCGAGGATTTACTTAAATTCGCCAGGAAAGACGCTGAGCTCATATATGCAGGGAAAAACCTTGGCGAATCGTATAACCAGTCCCTGATAAATGAAATACTCCTTCAGAAGGCCAGGGAGGGTAAATTCGTAGTAAGATTGAAAGGTGGAGATCCGTACGTGTTTGGGAGGGGAGAGGAGGAATGCTCTTTCCTGACAGAAAGGGGAATTGATTGCGAAGTTGTCCCGGGAGTTACCAGCGCCATAGCAGCTCCGGCCTATGCAGGAATCCCTGTAACATCAAGGTGGTTTTCCTCGGGATTCTGCGTACTTACGGGATCCAAGGCCGATGGCTCCAGTATAGATCCGGACTATATTCCCAGGAAGGGAACCCTCGTGATTATGATGGGAATATCCAAGATAGATGAGGTGAAGAAAGCCATTCTTGGGATTAGGGATCCGAGGGAACCTGTTGCCATTATAGAGAAGGGAACCACTCCTTCCCAAAGGGTTGTGGAGTGCACATTGGAAAGACTGGATTACTGCGTTAAGGAAAACAACGTCTCATCCCCAGCCGTTATAATTGTGGGAGAAGTGGTAAAGTTAAGAAATAAATTGTGGAACTACCACAATGTCTTAGGCTGAAAAATTTGAAGGACCCCGTGTGTGGAGAGGAAGTTTCAGCATCTACTTATACATACACGTACAAGGGTAAAACATACTATTTCTGTAGCCCCATGTGCATGGCGGAGTTTAAAAAGAGACCTGAGAAGTACTTGAAACAAGGTACATGAAAAACATTTATACGTTGTGGATCATTGGGTTATATGTACCCGCCAAAGTTCGGTTATGTTATACCCGACTCGATAGATGAGGCAAATGAGTTTCTGGAAAAGCATGAAGATGCCAAGGCACTTGCTGGTGGCCATAGCCTGATTCCCATGTTAAAACTCAGGATACTCAGGCCCTCATATCTAGTGGAGTTGAAGGGTTTGAAAGACCTTCGTTTCATCAAGAGGGAAGACGGTAAGATAAGGATCGGCGCGCTTACTACACATTATGAGATTGTGAAGGCTAACCTGCCCTTGTTGAGCGAGGCCGGAGCCACTGTAGCTGATCCCCAGGTCAGGAACATGGGTACCATAGGAGGAGTAATATCTCATCTGGATCCGGCTGCTGACTATCCCGCTTCCCTGATTGCAATGGATGCTGTGGTGAGGATTAAGGGTACCAGGGGGGAAAGGGAGGAACCCTTCAGGGATTTCGCAAAGGACATGTTTTCCCCAGATCTAAATCCTGGAGAGTTGGTGAAGGAGGTTGTGATACCTGACTTCAACGGGTATTCCTTTGCCTACAAGAAGCTGGAAAGGAGGGCAGGAGATTACGCCATAGTGGGGGTAGCCGTTCTCCTGAAGAAGGAGGCAGGGATAGTTAAGGATGTCAGGATAGGCCTCACTGCCGTCAACAATAAGGCGGTAAGAGCTACTGAGGCGGAGAAAATACTTCTAGATAGGTCACCGGATGAGAAGCTTATAGAGGAGGCAGCAGAGAAGGCTATGAGTTACGCTAACCCCACCTCGGATATAAGAGGAAGCGCTGAATACAAGAAAAAGATGACAAAGGTTATGACCAAGAGAGCTTTACAAGATGCGTTGAAGAGGTGAACAGAATGAAGGTGTACGAGAAAGATCAAAAGGTGAAGGTAACCTTCAAGGTTAATGGTAAGGAAGTGGAGACCGAAGTGGAACCCCGCAGACTACTTGTACATGTTCTGAGAGATCTAGGGTTCACCGGAGTACATATAGGTTGCGATACATCAAACTGCGGTGCATGTACGGTCCTCCTGAATGGAAAAAGCGTTAAGTCATGCACTCTTCTAGCTGTTGAGGCAGATAACTCGGAGATCACTACAATCGAGGGTCTAGCCAAGGACGGAAAGCTTCACCCAGTTCAGGAAGCGTTCTGGGATAAGCATGCTCTGCAGTGCGGTTACTGTACCCCTGGCATGATCATGCAGAGTGTCTGGCTCCTGAAAGAGAATCCTAACCCAACAGAGGAGGAAATAAGAGAAGGTATCTCTGGTAACCTTTGCAGATGTACCGGTTACCAGAACATCGTTGAGGCAATTAAGACAGCCGCCGAGAAACTTCGATTAGATCAGCCTCTGTATCAACGTCAATGAGCACTTCTTCCCCACACTCCACGAAACACAGATCCGACCTTTTTTTGAGAATGTTCTTAGCTCCCACGTCACCGGTGAGGTTATCCACCTGATCAAATAACTTTTTTGAGAGAAGGACAGGATTACCCCATTCTCCTTCATGTACAGGAACCACTGCACTACATGAAGGAGAAAAGTGGTTCAATATTTTGGAGATCGTATCCTTAGTTATGAGGGGCATATCCCCCAGAACAACCAGCACGCCTTCGGAGTCCCTGAAGTAGCGTATTCCCAACTTAAGGGATGTGGATATTCCATTTTTCCAGTAGGGGTTATACAGTATTATCTCGTCTGGGAACTGGGCAATAATTTCTGGTGCATACTTTCCCGCAACTATCACCCTTTCCCGAGGTAAAGCGTTCAGCACCAATCCCAGTACGGGGACATCCTTTATCTTGGCCAATAACTTGTTTCCCCTGAACCTAGACCCCTCTCCTCCTGCAAGAACAAGTATCCCTATCACGTTCACATGTATGCTATGTTCTTTATTATATCTTGAATAACTGATGGAGTAACTATCTTCTTCAGAATGTCCTCCAGTACGGCAGATCTAAACTCCGGTTTATTAACTAAATTCCTTGACTCATATTCTAGTTTCCCTGAATCGGCGACCCTCTTTATTAGCTCATCAGCCAGTTCATCGAAGTTCATCCCATTAACTATCTCGCTCCACCTGCTGGATTTCTCCTCCAGAGAGAACTGATTATTTACTAATTTGTTAAAATAGTTTTTCAGTTCAGTATTACGGCTTAGCTTCTGTATTAGGGTATTCGTGAATTTCTTCCTTATAACAGGGACTGATAGGAGGACGAAATATGACTTACCCCCTAGGCTCCATGAGTTCGCCCTATCTGCAACTTCATCAGCTGACAGTAGAATCGCGTTCTTAAGCGCCTCCCTGAACGTGTCTATTATCTCCTCCTCATTAACTTCCATGTTCATTTCCTCAACAGGCCTCCTTGTAGACTCAAGCCTAGCAAAAGACCCATATACAGAGGTTGTATTGAATTTCCAAGTGGAAAATGGACAAATAGTGAGAACTTTCTTGCTCTTAATTTGCACGAGCTTACCGTGATACGTAGTGAAATAGGATCCAGCACATTCCTTGTCCTCCCCTGAATATCCTAGTTTTCGAGCCCAACAACCTACATGTACTGTTCCATTCACTTTATCCTTGAAGAGTTCATATGCAAGAACTCCCTGTTCACCACTCAGCTTATTGTAAACGTATAGCCCCTCTGGACAGAGGAAATACACTCCTTTCAACCCCTGTTTCTCCTTCATTTCCTTAATTCTCATGACGTCTGCCTTGGCTCCTTCAACATCTCCAGCGATCAGTTTATCAAAACCACAGCATGATCCATCCACCACCTTAACTCTTGGAGAGTAATCGTTGAGCTCTTCTCCTTTATCTAGCAAAAATTGCAAAAATCCTTCAATTCCTTGCATGTCATACTTGGCTGCACATCCAGCGAAGAGCATGACGGGGGGTCTATTCTTATACTTACTATCCACCATCTTTTCCATTTCCTTAATTCTAAAAGAGACCTGAGGGGTATCTATGGGCGTCACTGTTTTTTTCTCCTTGAGTTTGGGTAGAGCTTCCGTCACGCTGGAAATATTCACACCAACGGGGCATGCATCTTGGCATTCCATGCACCCGAAACAGGGTTCAAAATTAACCTCCCCTGTGAAAAGCCTGCTGAATTTCCCTGGAGGTGACCTCGAGTAGTCCTGGGTTGTCCTGTAAGCTAAACAGGAATCCAGGCATTTACCGCAGTTTACACACTTCAGGGCCTCTAGATATTCGGCCTTGATGGGGTTGGCGTATTTTGGAATCTTTATATCCTTATCAAACTTATTGAGTATTGTTTTCTCTATCTCTGAATATCCCTGGAGGTTGGGAAAGGGGACCACAGAAGGATTCTTTTTAAGGAAGGAGAATAGATCGTCAATTTCGTCCTTAGAAATGGAACCGCACTTCACAACCTGCCTAGATGGTGAGTTGTAGTTAATGACGTAACCCACAGCCCACTCCACGTTGGGTACATCCACAACCTTCTCGAACCGCAGGCAAATAGGTATCTTGTTATTACCCAGTAACTTTTCCATCAACGAAGAAATTTCGTTTATCAGTTTGGCCGTATCGACTGAGCCGTTTCTTTTCTCGAGCAATCCAGAGTAAATTGATGGGACGTAGTAAACTTCCTCTCCATCTCTGATAATACCTGTCCACGAGAATTTTGATTCCTCTGATGTCTCCACTAGCTCTCCATAGTTCACTGTCAAGAGTGAAACAGTGAACTTATCCTTGAACTCGTGGACTATTTTTTTATAGTTAACAAAACCGAACTTGTAACTACCAAATCCTGAACCGTTTGTTGCAACGAATCCGCCGACGCTTCCCATTAGATACATGGGAAATAGGGCCGGGTATAGATTATCTCTAGACAGCCTGTCAAGAAGCTCCTTGAAGGTGATACCGGATGGCACGTCCAACTTTGAGAAAGTTCCCCTGTTCTCCACAACCCTGTAGACGCTTCCATCCTCAAACTTGGATGGGGCCATGGAAACCCTGGGGTTGAGGTACTGTAATATGGAACCCGACATGGAGGTTCCCCTGCCTATAATAACCTCCTTCTCCTCAGTTATCATCTGCTTCTTTATGGGTTCCAACCCCATAACAGCAATGGCCCTACTGAAGATGGAAGCGTCTAATAGCATTTAGGTGATCTAGAAGTTAGAACATTTAAATATATTTACCTTAAATCACCTAATGGTTGACGTAGTAATACCTATCAGTGTTTCCGGTGTCTGGCGTCCCTTCATCTCTGAGAGAGCTGAACAGTCAGGCTCCGTGGGAATTACGGTGATACTGGAGCCCTACTCCTTCGCTAGGGTGACACAAGGGGAAGGAGTGTATCTCAATGGAAATCTAGTAAAAATGAAAAATATAGAATATCTAGAGGCCAGAATGGGCAAGGTAAGGGTAGAGATGGAGAGCGGAGTACCCCTGGGATTCGGATACGGAATGAGTGCCTCCATAAGTCTGGCATACGCCTTAGGTGCGTCACAGATAAAGGGCTTGGAACTGGAGCATGCGGTACTCATGGCCCATGAAAGTGAGGTCATTTCGGGGAACGGACTGGGAGACGTGGTCTCCCAGTTTTTTGGTAGAAACATAGTTTACAGGGAGAGACCTGGATTTCCGCCCCACGGAAAAATAAGGATCCTCGACATATCCTCTGAGGACATCTACTCGAAACCGCTGGAGATGCTCCCCACGAAGTCCATACTTCAGCCTCTTGATATTTCGTTAGTCCTAATTGACGAATTCCTAAGCAATCCCTCCCTGATAAAGTTCTTTGAAGTGTCAAGAAAATTTACAGAGGCACTAGGGTTCAGAAGTCCCTATCCGAACTCCTTCAGAAAGAAGGGACTAATACTTAAATTGGGGAAACCGGAGTCCGACACATGGATAAAACACAGGATCGCAAGTCGAGGAGCGTACGTGGAATAGTGCCGGAAAATCATCCCAGAAGAGAGTCCATACTAATTAGGGAGAGACTGGTGGAAGCGCTTGATAAAGACGTGGTTGTTCCCCAAGGATTGATTGCACAGGGTAGAGGTGAGTGCTTTGATTACCTCATAGGGGAGAGAACCAGGGATTTCGCGGAGAGGGCTATCCTGGAGGCAGCGGTTCTTTTGGTGGAGGCAAAGAACCCCGTGATTTCGGTCAATGGCAACGTAGCTGCGCTTGTACCAAGGGAGATAGTAGAACTGGCTGATACTATTCCGGCTAAACTTGAGGTAAACCTCTTTTACAGGGATGAGACGAGGGAGAGGGCAATAGAGAAAGTCCTGCGGGATGCTGGAGCAAAGGAGGTCCTCGGTGTGGGAGAGGATGCCTCGGAGACCATCCCAGAGCTGTTCAGCGAGAGGAGAAGGGTGAGCAGGAGGGGAATATTCTCCGCTGACGTGGTCCTGCTGGGCCTCGAGGATGGTGACAGGACGGAGGCGCTCGTGAGAATGGGGAAGAAAGTGATAGCCATAGACCTTAACCCGCTTTCTAGGACTTCCCTAACTGCTAACGTGACAATTGTGGACAATGTGACAAGGGCGATACCAGCCTTGAGGAACAAGATTTTAGAGGTGAAGGGATTGAGAGAAGATGAAAGGAAGAAAATTCTGACGAGTTACAATAACAGGGAAATCCTGAAAAGCGCAATGAGGTTCATGGCTGATAGGTTATCTCAGCTCTCTCTTGACTTGTAGTTTTCCTTCCCAGGGAATTTCCCAGTTCTCACGTCATCAACGTATCTTTTAACCGCCTCCCTGATTTCAGTCTTCAGGTCAAGGTATTTCCTTGAGAAGTAAGGTTGAATATCCCCCATACCCAGCAGGTCATGAATAACTAGCACTTGGCCGTCGCAGTAAGGACCGGCACCTATACAGATGGTGGGCACGGATACCCTTTCAGTTATCTTTCTGGCTATTTCCGCATAAACGTTCTCAATCACTATGGAAAAGACGCCCGCCTCTTCCAGAGCCAGAGCATCTGAGATGAGCCTGGACTCGTCCTTCACAGTCCTGTACCCACCGAGGGTCAGATATCTCTGAGGTGTGAGACCTATATGACCCATGACGGGGACACCAAACTTCACTATGTTGGCAACCCTGTCATATACTTCAACTCCCCCTTCAAGCTTCACCGCGTCGGCTCCCTCGCTGGCTAGTATCCCGGCATTCTTTACTGCAACCTCGTTGGATGGTTCATAGCTCATGAAGGGCATATCCACCACTACTAATTGCCTCGGTGACGCCCTCACGACTGCCCTAGTATGGTGTACCATGTGATCCATGGTGACCTGAAGCGTTGACGGAAAACCCAGGACGTTCATTCCCAGGGAGTCTCCCACCAGAAACCCGTCAATTTCACTCTCCCCCAATATCTTTGCCATGGAGTAATCGTAGACTGTCAGCATGGTTATCTTTTCTCTCCCCTTCTTTTTCAGGAAATCCCGAATAGTTAATTTTTGCATTGCTGTTCCTTGCTATTCTGGAGGCCAACGTTAAAATTTTCTTGATCCTGGTGGTAATGTCCTTGGTTTCTTCGAACTGGACCGATCTCCTATATACGTCTAGGAGGAGGGGAAGATCCTCAAAAGCAATTTTCCTGAAAATTGCCCTATCCACGTCACTCTTAACACCCCTCTGTAGGAGGGAATGAAGCTTCCTCTCCAGATCCTCCAGCCCAAGGCTCATGGCCTGGGTCCTTATCAGGACTATTTCTGGATCTTCCTCTCCCTGATCCAGGGACTCCCTGACCGATTCAAGGTCTATGAACCGCCACCAGTGCTGGTTGCTTGACTTATAGGACGTCTCAATAATTCCGTAATCCCTTTCCAACGCCCTCAATATCATCTTGGGTTCAAAATCGTAACCCAACTCCAACAATCTGGATGTCAAGGTCCTATAATCGAAGTCCCCTACCTCTCCCCTACCCCTCTCATCAACTATGGAGATAGCTACCCTCAAAATTATGGATGCCTTATCGTACTTCAGCAGAGCCTCAGTTAGCCTATCCTTGATTCCCCCTATCAATAAACACACTCTTGAAAACATTATTATTAGTTCAATCCACTTTCAATAGTGTATGATCGTGGACCATCCAGCGGTGAGTGTTACAGCATTGTACAAGAGTGTGGGACGAAAGATGATCCTCAACGGTCTTAGTTTCGATGTCGAGGAGGGAGAGGTCTTTGGGATTATTGGGCCCAACGGCGCGGGTAAGACCACAACGCTTAGGGTACTCAGCGGGATCATCACAAGTTACTCTGGTGACGTCAAGGTATTTGGGGAGAGTCCCAGGTCAGCAAGAATGAAGGGTTACATATCTTACATGCCTGAAGATGCCTTTCCATACGATAGACTTACAGGAATAGAGAACCTAGAATTCTACGCGAGGATTTACTCCAGGGGTGACAGGAAACTTGAGGAGACCTTTCTGGAGAGAGGGGTGAAGATCGCGTCCCTGGGGAACAGGATTTACGATAGGGCTATGGAGTACAGCAGGGGTATGAAAAGACGTCTTATCATAGCCAGGACCCTTATGGTAAATCCCAGGCTGGCGATACTTGATGAGCCTACTTCCGCGCTGGATGTGGAGTCCTCCGTTAGAATAAGGGAAATGATCCGATCAATGAAGGGAAATACCACCCTGATCCTGTCCTCCCACAACCTTCTCGAGGTGGAATACATGTGTGACAGGGTCCTCATGATAAATAGCGGGAAGGGGATAAAGCTGGGCAGGCCTAAGGAAATAATTGAAGAGACCGGGACCAGGAACTTGGAAGAATCCTTCATAAAACTGGTGGGTGAGGGATGATGCTCTACGACCTTCTCAGAAAGGAATGGATAGACCTGAAAAGGGATAAGAAGATTCTCCTTGCCTCAATTCTCCTTCCCCTCTTCCTCCTCCCACTCATTGGCGTAATAATTTACGCGTCCGTGGCATCACAACCGCCCACAGTGGGGATAATAAATAACGACACTTCGAACAACGTGTACGTGAACGATCTGGCCAGTTATGTTAAAAGTCATGGTGGAGTGGTTTACGTTAACAACTTCAGTATTGTCCCTGATGTTGAGATAATTTTCCCTCCAGGCTTCGCGAATAACATCTCCAACATAGACAGGATCGCAGTAGTAAGGGAGGTAGTCCTTATCTCGTCCCAAAATAATGCCCAGACCATAGTGAACAACGGCCTCTATCAAATCCTGTACAATACGTCAATACAGAGGATCTCGTTCCTTGCCAATGAGAGCCACGTGAACGTTTCTCCCTCTGCCGTGAGGGAACCGCTGGAGGTCGAACTGGGTTACATTAAACCCAGTAAGCAAGCGGCCTCGAGCAGCACTGACAGACTGGGCCAACTGGCTAGGGTTATCTCGCTAATTCTCTTTCCAGCAGCCACACCGGTGATCTTTTTCTTAACTGACGGAGTACTGGGAGAAAAGGAGAGGAAAACCCTGGAATCCCTTCTCGCCTCTCCAATTTCTCCATTCCAGTTTATATCAGCTAAGTTGATAATTTCAATGGCCCTTGGGGCTATCTCGTCAATTGGCGACCTTGTGGGTTTAGTGGCCTTCTCCGTGTTTGCCCCCTTCATAGTGGGCGGAAATGCAGGGGTGACCCTAAGCTTCTCTCTTTCCGTAATCGTGGCATATCTACTCATGGTCCTGCTCACCGCATCGATCTCCCTCGTGTTACTGATCCTGATAGGCGGATCCCAGAGGAACGTTCAAATAATCAACTTCATAATCACGGGTTTCGGCATGCTTGCGTCGTTCTCCTCCCTTATCCTCAACTTCGGATCCCTGGGATCGCTCTCCTTCATTCTATTGATACCTTACGTTCAAATTGTGGGAGGCTTACTAGACGGGGTATTTGGTCTAACCCTGTCCATGATCTCCCTTTACCTGGGGACATTTGTGGCCTCCCTTATTCTTATCTTGATCTCGTCAAAGATACTAAACCCAGAAAGACTGCTTCTTAAGTGATGATAGGTTTTTAATTGTAAAGTAGTACATTAATGTATGGGTAGCCTAAAAGCATATGTGTTATTAATTACATCCATTGGGAAAGAAACAGAAGTTTTAAATGAATTAAAAAAACTTGAGGGGGTTAAGGACGGGACCGCAGTATATGGAGAATACGACGTTGTGGTAGAAATTGAAGGAAAGGATTTGGACGACATTAACAGGACAATCAGTCAGATTAGGAGAAACCCGAACATAATTAGAACTGTAACCCTTATTTCAATGTAATCAGCTTTTTTCTTTTCCTCATTGTTCAGAACGTCTCTGCTACATCACTTATTAGTATAAAGGGGACCCACCTATGCTCATCCTTCCCTGGAACCCAGGGTCACAATCCCATAGGCCCAGTAACTTATCGTGGACAAAATTAAAACGATTACTCCTCAGGTCTGATCTATCTCTACCTGCTCGTCCTCCTCTCCCTCTTCTATGACCTTCAATTTCCTTACCAGTTCCATTACAAGTAGATCAAGTTGTGCCACCCTAGCCTCCAGATAGGCCACTGACTCCTCAAGTTTCTCTGTATTTTCACTCCTAGAAGACTCTTGGTTGCCTCCCTCCATACCATTCTTTATGTAGAACTTAACAAGATCGGTAACCTGAATTCCCATATCCTCAGCTTTCCTCTTGAGCTCCTCGTACATCCACTCGGGAATGGAAAGGTGAATGGTTGGCACTGTATTTTCCTCTAATAAAAAGTATAGGGACTCCTATTATATTAATCTTGCTCATTAAGTACTCCTCTTGAAGTAGGAAGATGGTACTACCGCTACAGAATATACTTAAACCTTATCGATACAAGATATGTATTAGGTCTACAATGAGAGTAATTACATTCAAGGCAGAAGAAGATCTACTAGAGTTATTGGACAGGTATGCAATAAGGTATGGTCTCAACAGGAGTGAGGCCATAAGGAAAGCCATAGAGAAGATGGTAAAGGACGAGATGAGTAAGGAGACAGTTCCTGTTGCCAGAGTAGAGAGAATGAAGTTGTAAAAATTTAAGATTTGTATAAGTAAATTCCTTTCTTAAAATTATTTTCGTCTATCTCTCTTTCTGAGTAAACCTGGAGTCCCGTAAAGTTCAGGAAATCATCTGGTGGATCCAAGGGCATTAGGTGTCCCTTAACCCAGTAATGCAAGGGAATTACCACTGATGGGGAGATCTCCTTAACGAGCTGCGATGCCTCCTTTGCATCTATAGTTATTATCCCTCCCACAGGTAAGGCTAAGACATCAGCTGACAGGTTTTTGAGTAGACTCTCGCTTGGATATTCCCCTATATCCCCCATGTGAACAAAAGACAGATTCCCTCTCTTCACAATGTATATGCTTGTCTTACCGCGTGATTTACCGTTATTTCTATCATGATTAGCTTGGATTCCTTGAAGCGTAAAACCTGAAGATGTGAAAATTCCGACGAAACCGGTTCTTCTTTCCTTACTCTCCATTATTTGAAAGGCATTGTGGTCGTAATGATCATGGGTCATGAAGACATATTCGGCTCGCCTAATGCTGGGTTTAGCAAGGCCTATGCTTCCGCCATCGTGCGGGTCAATGACCAGAAGGTCATCCAAGGAAATCATTGAGTGTCCATGAAGTTTTATCATGAGGTGAAAAGTCTCTCAGGAGCTCAAAAATCTAGATGCTATCCTCTTGGCGTCCTCAGCGCTTACCCTGTGACCCGTGTCAGCCATCTTCTTTACCTCGTTCAGCACTACTTTCAATTTCTCGTCATCTAGATAAATGCCCTGGTCCTCAAGGATTTTCCTGAGTCCGTGTATTCCGCTGTGCTTACCCAGTGCAAGTCTCCTGAAATTACCTACCTCCTCAGGCGACATGGGTTCGTAGGTGAGTGGATTCTCTATAACTCCGTGCACGTGAATGCCCGCCTCGTGGCCAAAGGCATTGTCCCCCACTACGGCCTTGAAGAACGGAACAGGCACGCCAGTCAGTTCAGACACGAGTTTACTGGTATCATAAAGCAACCAGGGCTTGACCCCGACCTCGTAATCCAGTAGCTTCTTGAGTGCCATCACTACTTCCTCCAGTGAGGCGTTTCCTGCCCTTTCGCCTATACCGTTTACCGTAACGTGGACTTGCCTGGCACCACCCACCACTCCTGCTATGGAGTTGGCAGTGGCCAGACCAAAGTCATTGTGACAATGCACGCTTATGACCTTTCCGGAGGCTACTGAAACCACTTTTTTGATAAGCTCCTGAAACTTGAAGGGGTGCATCACCCCAACAGTATCAGGTATGTTTACCCTGTCAGCTCCTGCCTCCACTGCGGTTCTTACGGCCTGTAACAGGAACTCCTCCTCTGTCCTAGTAGCGTCCTCAGGACTGTACTCCACTATAAGACCGTGTGATTTTGCATACCTAACAGATTCGTAAATTCTATCTATAACCTGATCCCTTGTCATCTTTAGTTTGTATTTCAAATGCACATCCGAGGTTGCAATGAAGACGTGAATACTGGAAAGACCTGCCTCTATGCCTTTATCAATGTCACCCTTGTTAGCTCTAGCCAGCCCCGTAACCTCGACTGAGTCTCCTACCTCCTCAATAATCTTCTTGGTTGCAATAAACTCTCCCTCGGACGAAGCCGGGAACCCGGCCTCTATGACATCCACTCCAAGTCTTTGAAGCTGCCTTGCAATCCTTACCTTTTGATCAATGGTAAGATCTATTCCAGGTGCCTGCTCCCCATCACGTAAAGTTGTATCAAATATCCTGACTCTTCTAGTGGAGAACACTCATCCCTCTACCCACACTAATAAACGTCTCCCAATTTTTATAAATCTTTCCTAGTTAGGGTATGAATAATTTCTTTTGCTATGTTGAGTTTTCTTCTCTTGATGTGAGTCATGGGAACGTTACATCTTAGAAAGGGTTTAGAATACATGCCTATGTAGTCGGAATCAAAATCCATGGCGTAAAGCCTGATGGATCTCGCGTTAAAGGCCTTGGCAAGGACGAAGGCCCTATCTCCATCTGTGAATCCACCGTATAGCTTCAACCTCCCAAAGGGGTAAACCTGAGTGGTTCCTATCACGCTCTTCATCAGGTCGAGTTTCCAGTGAAAGGGGAGGTTATCTCCATGAGCGTGAACCACGTAGAGGGAATCTGGAAAGCTCATCAAGCCATCAAGGTCCGTGACAACTACGTCCGGTATTATACCCCTCTCAACTAGATAATTTGTGGCTCCGTCAGCCGAGACTATGACGTCCCCTCTCACTTCCTTGACGTTGCTTAAGGAAGGTCCAGCTCCGACTAGGGCTACATCCTTTCCATCCAGAATATTCGCGAGCCTGTACTCTAGGTCCTCCCTTATGCGCAAATTGAGCAAAAGAGATGAAATGTAGTCGGCCCTGACCGAGAAGCCAAATTGCCTTCTTACCTCGTCATAGAACCTGAGCCATCGGAATTGATCTTGAAATATATAATATCACCTTCCCTGGATATTTCCTTGATTTTATACTTGGTCCTTATTATAGGAAGGAAGGGACTATTCCTTGATATGGAGAACACCACTTCCTTTCCAAGGAGGTACTCCAGAGCCTCCAAGGGATTGCTGGAACAATCGAAATTATCTAGATCAATTGTGGAATCCATCGAATATCTCCCTCGTTTTATCGAAGAGTGAAGCGACCTTCTCAAGGAGGGGTTTAACCTCGGCTTGTCTTGCGGTGACCGATGGTGCCTTTGTTGGCGACTCGTTTAGATAAGTCATGGGTGTAATCTCCCTCCACGCTTCTTGAATCTCGGAAATCACTGCCTTGATGGGGTGGTCAATGTCCCTTGTTTCCGCCAGATAACCCAAAACGTCAACCGGTGAACCACTGGCGGTCACAACTCCATATAGGGAAAGCAACGTTGATGCCAGGTTTTCAAGGGTCTCCTTGCATCTCACCACTGTGTAGTAAAGGTCGCCGTCATTGAAGGCATCGGTGCTCTCCTTCAATGTCCTTGTAGCCCTCAAAAGATACTCCGAAGCAAGGGCGCTGTTATTCAAATCTCAACTACCTCCCCTTTCTTGATGTTTTTCACATCAATTAGCTTTTTCCCAAGGTAGTCCACCACTTTCCACTTCTCCTTGAAAATATTACTGGGATCATAAAGGATATATCCTGCAGATAGGATGCTGAGAACAATGGGGTAATGGTGACCGAGCTCATTGGGACTGATAACTATTCCTATGACTGAGGGATCGGAACCGCTCTCCGCGACCATTTTCCTGACCCTATCATGCTTTCTCTCCTTTTTATAGAAATATTGAAATATTTGCCCCCTGGCAAGGAACGATATTTGGTCCACGCCATCCAGAACTACCAACATTAATACTGGATCGTGGGGAAGGAATGCTAAGCCCCTTAGTTTCTCTTCGTAATGTTCCAAGATGGATTCGGATAAATCTGCAATAAATTCCCAAACGGTCATGTTTAAAGTCTTAAAGAAAGTGAAATAAAGTTATGGATTACTGGATTCAGCGCTACCAGTCATCAAGACCGTCCATGAAGATGGAGATCATAGAGGTGGACGTTCCGTGCAATTCCAAGTGTCTGGAAAGCACAGAGTTCAGGTCTTTACTGGAGAACGAGACCTTCAGATCCAGAATTGAGGTGGTGGATAGCCTCGTGGAACTTGTGAGGGAACAGGTTAGAACTCTCAAAAGGGAGATTCAGGGGAGGATGGGAGAGTTTGAAGGTGATCTGGACTCGCTTACATTCACCATCTATAGACTTGTGGAATACGGGGGCAATACCTCACTGGGGGAAAGGTTGACCTTTGAGGGAAGGACAATAGCTTCCGGGAGCTTTCAGGACCTGGTTAACGTGAATAAGCTCATCGAGAGGATAAGGACGGACACCGACATCAAGTCCATCTGTGACGAGATTAGATATTTAATAGAGGCCTTGTGGGAACACTTTGAGAAGAACATGGTGAAAATTCAATGAAGGTGAGAGTAGGTATAGAGGGTTTCTCCATAGATTCTGCTCATTACACACTTTCCTCCCCCAAGGATAATCAGCTTCACGGGCATACCTATCGGGTCACTGTAGAAGTTGAAGGGGAGGTTCACGAGGAGAACGGATTTGTGGTGGACTTCAACCAGTTGAGGGAGATGGTGAGAGACGCTATCTCCTCATGGGATCACAAGTTCATAGTTCCCAGAAAGGACATGGAGAAGATCAGTATAACGTCACCGTTCAAGGTGGAGGTGAAATTGATTGACGCTCCCTATCCCACGGTTGAATACATAGGTATGGAGATGGCTAAACAGATCTTTACTAAACTAGGAAATAATTTCAAAGTATTTGTGAAGATATATGAGGGATCGGACTCCTACGCCTTGATAGAGTACCCTTAACCTAATCCACTATCATCCTGAGGCCAATGGGATCTACCTTGTAACATGACTGGCAATGCCTCAAGATAGTAAGCGTGCCCTCCTCGGTCTTCAAACAGGCATCCTCTCCCCTATCAACCTTCGCCACAAACTGATCGAGGCTATCCTTGCATAAACTGTTAGTTATGGAAAAGTAACCGTTATATTCCCCTCTCCATACAGGTTTATCCCCCTGAAAGAGTATAATACCACCGTAGATCAGGGAATAACAAGGAATCGGACTATCGCACGATGAAATCCTCATGGTGTTGCGTATCCTATCCACCCACTCCCCTGAGTCCTGAAGGGGATAATGGGCTATGGAAACCCTGTAGCCTTCACTGTTCAGTACTGTTACTCTGGGCACTATAACTCTCAAGACCTATCCTCCTCACAAGCGGTTTATCTTGAACGTAGTTCTTGTCCAGATGACCCGCAATTTCGGCCTTTGCTAGTTCATAGCCTATGTAGAGTGCATGCTCAGGTGAGATCCCCTCAACCTCCCTGAGAAGCGTTCTTCCCACCAGGAGACCATCCTCTCCCTCAACTGAAGCCTCCTTCTTGCCCGTGAATGATACCACAATTCTCCTATCGTCAAGGACTATGTGTGCGAAGCCCGTTTTATCCATCTCTGGTTCCAGTTTCCTTGCAACCACTCTTTTCCCTTGAGGAGGAGTAACCTTCAATCTCCTCTTGTCCTTGAGGATGAGGAGGTCAATTCCGACATCCTTAGGAACCTTTCCCTGGGAATAGGCCACAGAAACCATCTTGGTAGCCTCCCTAAGCTCCCATGCGCTCCACCTAGTTTTACCCTTTTCCATGGTAAGTAAAATTGATACACCCAGTTCCATCCCCATCACTGCCAACAGTGAATTCACCCCATGGCTATCGGCATCAATTAACTCAGTCACGTTCAGTGTCCCCATCATAAGTGGAGTATCTGGTAGTACTGTCCTCAACTTCGCGTAGTCCATTATACTTTCGGTAAAGCCCATGAGAGGCGGGGAGAGAACCGGGTCGGCAATGAGCCTTTCAAAACCTTTGAGCCTAGCTCTCCTAACCAAGCTCACAGTCAACTCTGCTCTGTTCTCAGTGGAAAATGGTGCCACCACGAACGCGGAGTCCTTCCTGAGTTCCTCCAGTTTCTCAATATTCTCCTCGTTAAGATTGAAGACCAGGGTGGCTCCCTCTCTAACCCCCTCCCTCAACACATATGGCGAGTCGCTGTCAATTCCCACTACCGGAATTAGGTCTCTTACGGATTTTACCCTCCTCCTAACCTCATCTAGGTCGGAGAACCCAACGGGAAAGCCCACCACCACTCCGTCTACATACAGTTTGGCTCTCTCAATCTCATGGATCCATCTATCCAGTGGATGTGACGGGTCCAGCTCCAGAAGAAGTCGAAATGGTGGGGGACGGAGCGGAACCTTGAAGCCTACATCGAACACGTAATTGGCGTCAGCCTCCACCCTCTCCAAGATCTTTTTAGCGTCCTCAATCATGGATGTATTGAGGATTACATCAGCGGGATATATGGTGGATAATTCAACGCCATTCCTCAGTGCCTCTATCACCCTCACCACGTCCCAGGCGTTCTCCGTTCCCTTAAAGGTTTTAATTCCCAATTCCTTTTCTATAATCTTGGCATCACCGTAAACCAGTCCAGGCAAGATCAGATAGTCGTACCCGGATAGCGACTCCTTTCTAACCTTCAACCTTTCCAGGATATACCTGATGCTCATCAAGGATGCCACAGGATAATCCAGTGCTAGAATGGAAACCTCATCTCCCATGTTTTTAACTGCCTCTTCCAGGATGGGTTTGGCCAGTTTACCTGTAATTAGCAGTACTCTCATGATCCTTGAAGTTGATAGAATCGTGAGTTAAAATAAATGAGATTAAGTGAGCCCTTTCATCACGTGAGCCAATCTCACCACGTTTCCTGAAACTCTGTTTCCCACAACTCTATACAGGTGTTTAGACTGTTTTTATAAGAAAAAGTTTAAACAGGAGCGAAGACAACATTTAATATTTTGAGAGGTAGTTGAACTTTATGAGTCTCATTCCACGCTCAACTAATATTAACCCAAATGAGAAGTTCGATACCATCATCATTGGTCTTGGTCCAGCAGCCTATAGCGCTGCGCTCTATGCAGCTAGGTACATGCTGAAAACCCTGGTAATAGGGGAGACCCCGGGAGGTCAACTAACCGAGGCAGGCGAAGTGGATGACTATCTAGGCCTCATTGGAGTTCAAGCCTCGGAAATGATTAAGTTATTCAATGCCCATGTTGAGAAGTACAAAGTACCTGTTCTCATGGACAGGGTTGAGTCCTTCAGAAGGGAAGGAGAGGAATACGTGGTTAAGACAAAGAGAAAGGGAGAGTTCAGGGCTTCCACCCTGATCGTTGCAGTGGGCACAAAGAGGAGGAAGCTTAACGTTCCGGGAGAGAACGAGTTTACCGGAAGGGGCGTCTCCTACTGCTCTGTATGTGACGCTCCCCTTTTCAAGAACAAGCCTGTGGTGGTTGTGGGAGGAGGAAACTCTGCACTTGATGGAGCTGAATTACTAAGCAGATACGCCACTAAGGTCTACCTTGTCCATCGTAGAGATGAGTTTAGGGCTCAACCCATTATAGTGAAGCTGGTCAAGGAGAAGCCAAACGTTGAGTTAATACTTAACTCCGTGGTCAAGGAAATCAAGGGAGACAAGCTCGTCAGGAAGGTTGTGGTACAGAACCTCAAAACCGGTGAGATTAGGGAAATTGATGCAAACGGAATATTCGTGGAGATAGGGTTTGAGCCACCGACGGAGTTCGCTAAGATCAACGGACTGGAGGTGGATGAACAGGGTTACATAAAGGTGGACGAGTGGACAAGGACAAACCTTCCAGGTGTATTCGCAGCCGGAGATTGTACAGATAAGTGGATAGGATTTAGACAAGTGGCTACATCCACAGCCATGGGTGCAGTGGCCGCACATTCAGCTTATAACTATCTGAACGAAAGAAAAGGTAAAACATGATGAGAAATATCCTCGAAAAGATCTCAGCAGAGGCCACCAAGTATCTTAGGGAAATGAGTGGAAGGGAAGGAATAGACAGGGTCTTGGGAACTCATGGAGATGACACAACAAAGGTCATAGATAAGCTTGCGGAAGACTTTGTGCTGGAGAAGCTAAATGAGACAGGTATTTCAATGACCTATGTCACTGAGGAGACTGGTACCATAAGGAGAGAAGGGTCAGAGTACGTTGCGGTAATAGATCCCCTGGATGGAAGTACCAATTTCCTTAACGGCATAACCTGGGCTGCTGTATCAATCTCAGTCTACTCGTCTCAGGGAACCCCTGTGGCTGGCATAGTGGGTGAGATATTCTCTGGGAAGACTTACTCCTATGATGAAACTGGAGCGTACATAAATGGGAAGAGGGTAGAAAGTGTGCCTTCTCCTAAGCAGAGGATAGTTCTTCCCTACTTTGACAGGACTAAACTTAGGGAAATAACCCAAGTGCTTTCGTCCATAGAGGGAAATTACAAGACGAGGAACCTTGGCGCTGCGTCGTTGGACATGTTGCTGGTTTGTACAGGAAGAGCCTATCTCTTCCTGGACGTGAGAAACAAGCTCAGGAACGTGGACATTGCCTCATCACTGAACTTCTGCGAGAAGGTGAGTATACCACCCTTTAATCTTGAGGGAGATAGAATAAGTATCGATCTGAATAGGGTTTCAGTGATAAAGAACGTGCTGGTTACTCCTGATTCTTCGCTTTCTCAACGGATTTTATCAACGTGGAAGGCTTTACCTTCTTGAGAGACTCCATCAGGTCTTCCTTGGTTAACTTCCTCTCGGTCTGCCCCCTTATTATATCCTTGAGTACCCTAATTTTGGCTTCCCTGGCCAGTGCAGCCAAGTCTGCGCCGGTGTAATTCTCGGTAAGCTCCGCTACCTTCCTGCAATCCACCTCTTCGCAACTCTCCTTGCCCAGATATTTCTGCAGTATATCCAGTCTCTCTTCCAAGTTGGGAAGACCCATCCTTATAACAATGTCAAATCTACCTGGTCTGAGCAGTGCTGGGTCTATTACCTTTATCCTGTTAGTGGTACCAATAACGACTACTTCCTTCAGGTTTCTTATTCCATCCATCTCAGTCAACAGCTGATTCACGATCTTGGAAGATTCTCCGTTACCTCTCTGCGTTCTCCTAGAGGCGATTGCGTCGAGCTCGTCCAGCAGAATTATGGCCGGTCTATTCTCCCTTGCCCTGTTAAACACTTCCTTGATGGTAGCAACGGCCCCCTCATACCCCTTGTACATGATCTCTGCAACGCTAACTGAAATCAACTTAACGTCCAAGGTCTTCGCCAACGCCTTCGCCATCATGGTCTTCCCTACGCCTGGTGGACCATAGAGCAGGAGCCCCCTGATGGGTGGAACCCTCATCTGCTCCATTAGCCTAGCATACTTTAACTGGAGTTCAAGAAGTTCCTTAAGTTCCTGTTTTACCTTGGTGTAGCCACCAATGTCGTCCAAGGTTATCTTGTCCTCTCCTTCCTTCGCGTCCTCTGATTTCCTAGATCTTCTTTCGTAATCCAGCCTGAATTTTTCGAATTCCTCAAGCATCTGAAGAGTGATACTGGGCTTGTACCTCTGAATGATCTCCGTGAAGTCCTGCATGGTTATTTTCCTCTCAGTCTTACTCTCCAGGGCCTCTACAGCCACTTTTCTTGCTGCCTCCTGGCAAATGTTAGCTAGGTCCGCCCCGCTATACCTTTCCGTCATCTCAGCTATCTTAGCTAAATCAACGTCAGGAGCAAGAGGCTTGCCTGCACAGTGAACCTTGAGTATCTCCAGTCTGGCCTGCTTGTTGGGAGGCCCTATAAAAATCAGTTTATCGAACCGGCCGGCCCTGAGCAACGCCTTATCCAGCGTCTGTGGTACGTTCGTGGAACCAACTATGATTACTCCATCGTCGCTGTGAAGCCCATCGATTTCAGAGAGCATCAAAGAAAGCAACCTGGGAGTGACTGAATCCCCGCTGTGGGTTTCCCTTCTTACGCCAATGGTATCTATCTCATCAAAGAAGAGAATGCATGGAGAGTTCTTTCTGGCATTGGCGAACAATTCCTTGAGCCTAGCCTCACTTTCCCCGTACCATTTGCTCATTATATCACTGACGTTCACATAGATGAAGTTCAGTTTGGCCTCGCCAGCAAGAGCCCTCATCATGAGGGTTTTACCACAACCTGGTGGACCGAAAAGTAACACGCCCTTGGGGGGCCTGAGCCCATAGGTCTTGGCTATATCCTTGTTCTTAAGGGGAAATTCGATGTACTCTCTTATCTCCTTTTTTACGTCCTCGTAGCCTCCAATGTCGTCCCAGGAAGCTTTTCTCTCCTCCTCCTCTTTCTTCTTGGATTTCATCTGAACCTGCGACGCTCTGTCACTGGTGGTGAAATTGGTAGTAAATCTTTTAAATAGACCCATAAGTATGTAGACTATAATACCAAGTGCTATAAAAAGAATTAGCATCGTCTCGATATAGCTCATTAAGATATTTCTGTCACAGGCATATATAAGCAGGAGTAAAAACGGTTTAGCCTATTTTGTTACTTTTGAGGTCAGACAATATCTTTTGGGCTGAATTAAAGCCAGGAGCTCCTGTGACGCCTCCACCTGGATGGGTACCTGAACCGCATAGATACAGTCCCTGAACAGGAGTGGTATAGTCGTGAAGTCCAGGAAGGGGTCTGAAAACGTATAGCTGGTCTGGTGTCATGTCCAGATGGAATATGTTTCCTTCGGTTATTCCAAACCTTCTCTCTATGTCCAGTGGGGTTAAGACTTCATACTTGACGGGCTTGAAGTTGGGTGCGTATTCCCTTATTTTCTCCATGGACAGCTGATACACCAGTTCCTTCATTTCATCCAGGTTCTTGGAATATGGTAAGTATTGGCCGAAGATGGAGAAGGAGAACTTGCCAGGAGGGGCAACAGTGGGATCAACAGAGGACTGTATGTTTATGGAAAGCCAAGGCTCCTTGGAATAGCCCAAGGATTTGGCGTCAGTGAAGGCCCTCTCCACATACTCAACTGAGGGTAGAATCAGTTCTGACGCCACGTGCTCCGGGCCCAGGGTGGAACCATTTCCGAAATCGGGAAGCTCCTCAGTGAAACCAACAATCTTGAACGAGACTCCCCTGCTCTTCAGGGACTTGACCTTCCTGAGGAAGTCCTCCTCCAGCTCTGCGTCCCTGAGAAGTTTAAGAAATGTGGTCTTGGGATCAGCGTTGGAGACAACCACCTTAGAGTGAATTACCTTCCCGCTAGACAGCATCACACCCTCAGCCTTACCACCCCTCACTAGTATACTGTCGACCTCTGCCCCGGTGAATATATCCACTCCAAGGTGTTCTGCTGACCTTCTCAGGGCCTGCGTTACACCGCCCATTCCTCCTTTAACGTAACCCCATGAACCCTTCACCCCATTAACCTCTCCCAAGACGTGGTGAGCCAAGACGTAGGCTGTTCCTGGGGTGGAGGGCGATGCCATGGTCCCCACCACTGCGTCCTCCACAAGCGCCGCCTTAACCTCGTCAGATTCAAAGAACTCGTCAAGAAGGGATGACGCGTCCTGAACAATTGACCGCAGGGAGAAGGCCAGACTTGAGAGGTCAAGACTCTGTCCCCTTACGAGGGAAATCAATCCATCTAAATCCTCCCATGAGGGAGGAGGGGATAACATCAGGAAATCGGCAAGCTCATAAAAGGGATCCCAGAACTTCAGCCACTTCTCATATGCCACCGCATCCCTCCTGGAAAATTTCTCTATCTCCCTCTGGGTCCTCTTCAGGTCGTTCCATATGTACAGAGATTTTCCCTTTCCAAATGGGACAAAGAGCCCTGGATCCTTGGTTATCACCTCGAGCCCGAATCTCTCCAAGTTGAGGTCCCTCACGATTCTGGGCCTGAGAAGACTCAGGACGTAAGCGCCAGTGGAAACCTTAACGCCAGGCCATAACTCCTCCGTAACTGAGGCACCGCCCACAATATTTCTCCTTTCAAATACAGCAACCTTTAGCCCATTCATGGCCAGGTAAGATGCAGTAACTAGGCCGTTGTGACCACCGCCCACAATGGCCACGTCGTACATGCTTTCACTTCCTCTGTCCCAGCCACACCACGACTGAGAGAGCAACTCCCACTGCAATGAAAGCTATGGCCACGTAGGACATGGTCACCAAAATTTCTGATATTGGCATGTAGGTATTTTAATAAAATGGGGTTTTAACACTAATCGTATGTCATTGGTATACCCCGATTACAGCAAGAACCTTTATTCCCTGGGATGCGGTATCGCCAAATGGCTTGGAGTTGAGGTTCAGTGCAATACCAGCTATTCCCTCACAGGTGAGAAGCTGGTCCTCCTCATCCTCGACGGCTTCGGATGGAACATCATGGAAAACTCCCTCGGGGAAGTGAAGGAGGCAATAAGGATACACGGTGTCTTCCCATCCACGACCTCTGCCACCCTGGCATCAATATTCACGGCCAAGACTCCGGCAGAACATGGCATCCTAGGCTATAACACATACGTAAAGAGGCTTGGGGGAATAATAAACGTGCTCAGGTATACCCACCCTACCATGAACGAAAGGGATAGCCTTTCGGATGGGCTCCCCTTTGAGAAGGCCTTTCCTGAGGCCAAGGGTTACCTCTCCCAGGTGAAGGAGGGCACCGCATCGGTTCTGCCCCAGGGAATTGAAAACAGCCAGTTCACCACTACCGTCCAGGGAACCACGCAGGAGACCAGGACCTATCTCAACGTCTGGGACGCTTACGAATCGCTCAAACAGCTCATGGACAAGGGAATTAGGTTTATCTACGCTTACATCCCCGATATAGACTCCCTAGCCCACAAGTACGGGCCCTATACTGACCCGGTTAAGTCTGCCAGTAGGGAGATCTTCATGAGGTTCTACTCGCTTTTCAAGGAGAGGAAGGAATACACTGCCGTCATAACTGCGGATCACGGTCTAGTGGACACCACGCAGAGGATTGAGGTGGATAAGGACCTTGAGCTCATGAACATGCTTGAGATCCCCCCTTACGGCGATTCCAGGGCCCTCTTCCTGAAATCCAGGTACGACCTGAAGGTGTTCCTAGAGACCAGATATAACCTGAAGGTGTTTGACAGGGATGAGACCCTCAGGCTACTGGGAGGCAACAGAGTCCCGGAGAGCATGCCAGATTTCGTGGGGGTACCCCTGGATTATACCTCGTATTTCTTCAACTTCAGGGAGAAATCAGGCTACACAAGACTTAAAGGCCATCACGGTGGCCTGCTTAGAGAAGAGTTGGAAGTTCCGCTGGTGATGATCAATGGTTGAGTTCTTCAGTCCCACATGGGATGATATTGAGGAGCAGATATTTCGCATTGCCAAGAGGATGGCAACAGAATCCTTTTACCCAGATGTGATAGTGGCTATTCTGACCGGAGGCGTGATCCCCGCGAAGCTTTTTGCTGACATCCTAAACATGAAAAATATAAAGTATATAGATATAAAATTCTACAGAGACGTGAACCAGACCGAGAGCAAGCCGGTGATAAGGGCAGTATACGTGAACGACCTCGAGAACAAGAAGGTGCTTGTGGTTGATGACGTCTCGGATACGGGGGAAACACTGGAGGCAGTTACCAACGTGATTTCCATGTTTTCGCCAAGGCTTATCAGGACTGCAACTCTTTACGTCAAACCTTGGTCTAGGAAGATACCGGACTACTTTGGGGAACAGGTTGGGAAGTGGATAATTTTTCCATGGGACAAATGGGACGTGGTGAGATCTAACCCTGAGGCACCTGTATCAAAAAAGGAGAAGTACTTTGAGCTACACGAGCTCTTCTCCAAGATGAAGAGTTAGAAAATAATTGGCTCCTTATACTCTCCCCAGATTTCCCTGAGGGCGGAGCTTATCTCTCCTACTGTGCAACCTTTCTTTATGGCGTCCAAGACGTAGGGGAACAGGTTGACCGACGGGTTCTCTGCAGCCTTCCTCAAGGCGTTTAGGGAGTCCCTCACCTTAATCTGATCCCTTTCAGATTTATATTGCTTTAACCTTGTGAGAACCCTCTCCCTCACCTCTGGATTTACCCTGAACACCTCCGTGGTCCCTATCCAATCAGGTTCGTAGGACATGTTAACTCCTACCCTGATCATCTCCCCTTCCTCTATCTTCTTCTGAAGTCTGTAAGCGCTCTCAGCTATCTCCGCCTGCGGGAATCCCTTCTCAACCGCCTTCATCATCCCGCCCATGCCTTCCACCCTTTCGATTATTTTCCATGCCCTCTCCTCTATTTCATCCGTTAACCACTCCACGTAGTATGACCCCGCTAGGGGATCAACTGTCTCAGTGGATCCGCTCTCATACGCCACTATTTGCTGTACCCTGATTGCTATCTTGGCAGCCTTCTCGCTAGGGAGAGCGACCGCCTCGTCATATGAGTTCACATGAAGGCTCTGGGTACCGCCCAGTGCAGCAGCCAGAGCTTGAATCGTGGTTCTAATGATGTTTATCTCAGGCTGTTGGGCCGTCAGCTCTGCACCTCCGGTCTGCGTATGAAATTTCAGCGTCATGGAGTCTGGCTTCTTTGCATTGAACATATCCCTCATTATCTTGGCCCACATCCTTCTAGCAGCCCTGAACTTTGCAACCTCTTCAAAGAGGTTGGTATATCCGGCGAAGAAGAAGGAGAGAGTGGGGGCAAAATCGTCAACGGGAATACCCCTTTCCGATGTTTTCCTGACGTATTCTATACCATCCGCCAGAGTGAAGGCGACCTCCAGAACAGCGTCCGCCCCAGCCTCCCTTATGTGATAACCGCTGATGCTGATGGGGTGCCACTTGGGTATGTTCTTGTAGGAGTACTCAATGATGTCTATGGCGTACCTCATGGAAGGTTCTGGGGGGTAAATGTAGTTCTTCCTTGCAATGTATTCCTTCAGGATGTCGTTCTGAACGGTTCCGTCTATTTCCGCAGGACTCACTCCTCTGCTCTCGGCGGTCGCCACATACATGGAGAGCAATTCCATAGCCGTGGCGTTGATGGTCATGGATGTGGATACCTTGTTCAGGGGGATCTGGTTAGTAACTATATCCATCTCTCTCCAGTGAAACATGGAGACACCAACAACTCCAACCTCAGTGTAGGCCAGTTCATTATCTGGATCCAGGCCCAGCTGGGTGGGGAGATCAAAGGCTGTGCTGAGTCCAGTCTGTCCAGCCTCAAGGAGTTTCCTGAACCTGGCGTTGGTGTCCTCTGCAGAGCCGAAACCCGCATACTGTCTTATGGTCCATATCCTCCCCCTGTACATGTTTGGATAAATTCCCCTGGTGTAGGGATATTCTCCAGGGAAGCCAATCTTCTCCTCGTAGTCTCCCTTTAGGTCAAGGGGAGTGTAAAGGGTCTTTATCTCTATTCCAGAGGGAGTGGTGAACTTTGTTTTTCTCTCCTTTCTTTTAGATATCCACGGTTGCAGATATTTGCTTTCCCATTCCTTAACCCTCTCCTGAGTAACCATCAGGAAATACCCTGGTACAATTTGCTTATACAGTATATAACCTTTGCTTTTTACTTAAACTTATATAGGAAAAATCATCACAGATCCCATGGAGACCTTAGATATAGATCACGTGGGAATCGCAGTTGAAAATTTGGAGGAAGCCATTAAGATGTATACCGAAAAGCTAGGAATGAAACTGGTACATAGGGAAGATCTGCCAGATAGGGGGATAAAGGTAGCTTTCCTCACGGGGAAGGATGGAACTGCCTCCGTCGAGCTGATGGAGCCCATGAACCACGAAGACAGCAACAATACCGTGGCAAAGTTCCTGAAGACGAGGGGACAGGGCATGCACCACCTTGCAGTGAAGGTTGAGGACATCAACTCCTCCTTGAGGGACCTTGAGAGCAGGGGAATGACCTTAATCGATAAGAACGGAAGGAAGGGGGCTAGGGGACACCTCGTGGCCTTTGTTCATCCCAAGAGCGTCATGGGACTGCTCCTGGAACTGGTTCAAGAAACACATTAAAGCAATTTAAACTTTAGGCGAAAATTTTATATTTTCTCAATCAAAGATTTAAATGTGATCGACCATGCCCACCAAGAGATCAAAGGATATATTTAGTTACTTTGATGATCTCGTAAGGCAAATAGAAGAAGAGTTCGAGGCGATGGAGAGGGAGTTCTTTAGGGCAGCTGAGAAGGGAGAAGTGAAAACCTATGGACCTTACGTGTACGGATTCAAGGTAACAATGGGACCCGACGGGAAACCCGTAGTGGAGGAGTTCGGTAACGTGAAGAGACTGGGCAACAGACCACTCCTCAGCGAGGAGAGGGAACCCCTTGTTGACGTAATAGAGAAGAACGATGAAATAAGGGTAGTAGCTGAGGTCCCAGGAGTGGACAAGAACGACATAAAGGTCAAGGTTAACGGCGATCTGCTAGTCATCTCAGCCAACTCTCAGGACAAGAAGTACTACAAGGAAGTTGAACTCCCAGCGCCGGTGGACGAGAACACCGCAAAGGCAAACTACAAGAATGGAGTACTGGAAGTGGTCATGAAGAAGAAGGCCGTAGCTACTGGGAAGGATATAAAGGTCGAGTGACCTTAACTTTATCGTTTTTTATGAAACTCGTTCCAGACGAATCCCTTATGATTAAGGTGAACTGAATTTTTCCATCCATAGCTTCCCTGATCTTGTCGCATTTTTTCTTTTTGCATAGGGATCCCATGTTATCCATGATTATTTCCAGGAGCCCCCTAACCGTGCTCACTGCTCCCTGATAGGATGAACCTGGAATCACTTCTACTCCAAGCTCAGGAATATGTAGCTCGGCGAAAGCAGACCTGTACACCAGGGATGAAAGGTCCTCCTCCGAAGTTACAAGGAGGGATAACTCCACAGGAATCCCAGTCTCGTATGGCTTAACGTCCCTGTAGAGATAATGACAATCCGTGCACTCCCAATACGAGAGAATCAACTTACCCGTAGGAGTCTCGTACAGGTAGTCCTTCGCCTGAAAAGTATCCTTCTTACACACGGGACACTTAAAGACCTGATCCATTATCAGTTGTGGTTCCATGGTCATCAACCAAAATTTAATTTGGTATTATTACGCATAGTATAGTTAGAGTATCTAAGGTATGAGGTTTCCACGAGAGAACGATATTGGGAAGATAGAATATAAACTTATTCTATCGAATCTCAATGAACAGAGACTTCAGGAGCTAGCTACGCAAATGAAGTACAGGCTTGAGGAGGGTGGGGGAGAGGCCCTATACGTGGTTGGGGTTAGCGATGAGGGAGAGGCCATAGGTCTTTCAAAAGAGGAGTTGGATGCGACCATAAATACCGTGGAGAGGGTTGCCTCCATGATAAGCGCCAAGATTTCGCATAAGAGAATCGTGAAGGTAAAGGACAACCTCTACGTTGGAGAGCTACTTGTGAGGATTCACAAGGACAGGATACCCATTCAGATAAACGTAGCTGTGATGGGCCACGTAAATGCAGGGAAGAGCACGTTAACTGGCACATTGATCACTGGAAAGCTTGATGACGGCAACGGCTCCCTCAGGAGCGCAGTTGCAAGATACCTGCACGAGGTGATCAGCGGTAGAACTTCCTCCATAACCATGAGATTGCTGGGCTTTGACAACTCAGGCAACCCGGTGAATCCCCAGTGTAGGGATCCTACGGATGAGGCGGAGATAACACTGAAGAGTGCCAAGACCATTAGGCTCATAGACCTGGGGGGCCATGAGAGGTATCTCAGAACTACGTTGAAGGGCCTCATGGGATATGAGGTCGACTATGTAATGCTTGTTGTTGGAGCGGACGATGGGTTAAGCATCATGGGGAGGGAACACCTGGCAGTCTCCACGGTGCTCAGGTTTCCAATCTTCGTGGTGATCACCAAGGTGGATAAGTTCCCTGAATCGAGGACCACTGAAATAGTGAATCAGGTGAAGGAAGTCCTGAAAATTCCCGGGATAAACAGATTGGCCATGGAGGTAGAGGATGAGGGAGATGTACTTAACGGCATTATAGGAATAAGGTCCAAGAGGGTTGTTCCCATCTTTAAGGTATCCAATGTGACGGGGCAGGGTCTAGATCTTCTAATCAAGTTTCTCAATCTTCTCCCACCAAGAAGATCAACTCCATCGTCTGATCCTCTGGTGTACATAGATGAAACCTACAACGTGCCTGGGGTTGGGCCGGTGGTACTGGGTTCCGTGATAAGGGGAAAGGTCTCAATTAACGACAGCCTGCTCATAGGTCCCAGCAAATATAACGAGTTCAAAGAGATTAAGATAAAGAGCATTCAGCTGAACAGGGTTTTTGTAGATTCCGTGAACCAAGGTTCCATAGCAACCTTCGCTCTTCAAGGCATAGAAAGGGATAGCCTGAGAAAAGGGATGGTACTAGTTAAAAACAAGCCAAAGGCTGTGAGAAGCTTCTGGGCTAAAGTTATACTCCTCCATCATCCAACCACCATAAAGGAGGGATACGTGGCCACTCTTCATCTTCACACCATCAGGCAGGCTGTGAGGTTCAACAAGATAGAGAAGGGAATTCTGAGAACAGGAGATAGTTCAGACGTCCAGCTGACCTTTATGTTCAGGTCGGAGTACGTGGAACCTGGACAAATATTCGTGTTCAGAGAGGGCAGGACCAGGGGTCTAGGTATTATTACTAAGATTGATTAATTTTTGATAAAGTGCAGGATATTATCTGCTTGGATACGTCCTCTGCCTGTTTACTTATGGTGTTCATCAAGGCCTTTGCCAGTGAGCCCTCCATGGAGTACTCCGCCTCCCACAGTAGGTCACTTCCCTGAATGTTGAGCCTTGTTCTGATTAAAACAATTAAACCAGGGCCATCAACCTGAAGAAGGTTACTCACCTGACGCTCCTTAACCTCATACTCCTTTACTTCACCGGATAACTCAGCCCTCAACGGACCTAGCTTAGCCTCAATCACGAACTTTTTGCCATTTATACTTTTAACCCCGGGTATGCATTGGAGGAGATTCCCCTCATCTGAGAAGAAAGAGAGGGCCTTTTCCTCGCTCTTAATCTTCTCCTGCCCGCTTAACTTTGTCATTTCTTTTCTACCTTGTTCTTTATACAGTCAAAAAGATCCGAAATAAGCTTGTTCACCGCGGGGTCCATCAATCTGGCCCCAACTGAGGCAAGAACCCCAGCAACCTTCACCTCGGCGTCGTAACTTAGCTTCCCATCATCGACCTTCACTTGAGCCACGATGTCCACATTACTGTTCAGTCCTGTACCCTTGGCGCTTATGGTCATACTTTCCATGGGATTAACATTGGTGAAGGTCACGGTTGCCTTGTACTCACCCTTGATGAAGCCAATTCCAGCTGAGCCGACCACCTTGTACGAATCTCCTTCCTTCGTGATACTCTTTATCCCAGGAAAACACGAGGAAACGGATTCAGGATTGCTTAGAATACCCCAAATGGTTGCCTTGTCTACGTTAAGTTTTACTTCCCCTTGATATTTCATGAGTATTCTGAAGGCTTCATAAGAAAAAAGTTTTACATCAAACTGGTTGGGTTATCATCAAGTACTTAAAAACGCGTATGACTATTTGGGGAAAATGAAGATCAGGGTCAGATACTTCGCGCTAGTTAAGGACATCACGGGGAAGGATTTTGAGGAGCTAGAGACCCATTGCAGTGAGCTGGATTGCCTTGTGGACGAACTGGCCACAAAATATGGAGCCAGATTCAAGGCACTTCTTCAGGGACAGATATCAGGCGTAAAGGTCTTCTTCCTCGTGAATGGAAAGACAAATGTTAAGGAGATAAGGGATGGAGATGAGGTGGCGGTACTTCCTCCGCCTGCTGGCGGAGATCTGAGGAGAGGGAAACTGGACATCCTAGACGAGATAAGGAGTTTCAGGGCTACCGCACCTCCTGAGGCCGGATCCATGGTAATCTACGTAGGTTTCGTGAAGGGAATTGTTGAGGGTCACGAAGTTAAGAACCTAGTTTATGAGGCATACGATTCCTATACCCAGAGCAGGTTAAGTGAAATAGAAAATGAGATAAAGAACAAATACAAGGACGTCTTGAACATTAAGATCATCCACGCCATAGATAACATGAAGCCAGGGGATGACGTTATCCTCATCATGACCATAGGGCGCGGAAGGAAGGATTCAATTGATGCCGTAAAGGAGGCCATAGAGCTGGTGAAGCATACCACAGGTATATGGAAGTTGGAAGTTAGGGACGATGGAGAGTTCTGGGTTGTGGCTGGGAACACGAGGGTGAAGAGAGAGTGAGAAAGCCCGTAGTCATGGCCATCGGAGGTTTCGACAGTGGTGGAGGGGCCGGGGTGGAGAGCGACATTAAGGTCTTGGAGTCCATAGGCGTTCACGGGGTCGGAGCCGTGACTGCTATCACTGCTCAGAATACGCGAGGGATCAGGGACGTAGTGGTTGTGGACCCCAGTTCCCTTAGGAAACAGATCGAAGCTCTTCTTGACGACTTCAAGATAAGCTCGGTTAAGACAGGAATGATAGTTAACCGTGAACAAATGAGCGTAGTGTCTGAGATGGTGAATTTGCCGTTGGTTGTGGATCCGGTAATTCACGCGAAGGATGGTACCACGTTGATCGCAGACCTAGAGGCCTTCAAGCGTTTCCTCCTTCCCAAGGCGATGGTGGTAACGCCTAACGCTATAGAAGCTGGTACACTCGTGGGGATGAGGGTGGAAACACTGAAGGACCAGATCACCGCCTCCAAGCTCATTCACGAGAAGTTCTCGGTACCCTTCGTTATCGTAAAGGGAGGTCATATTAATTCGGCAGAGAGCATTGACGTCCTATACGACGGTGAGGAGGTTATCCAGTTGAGTTCACCAAGGTTGAGCAATAGGAACACCCACGGGACTGGGAGCATCTTTGCATCAACCATTGCTGGCATGCTGGCCAAGGGATTTCATGTCAGGGAGGCTGTTAGGCTGGCAAAGAGCGTGACGGAGGAAAGTATCCGATATGGGCTCGAGATAGGAGGTGGGACTGGACCGGTTGACCCTCTGGTCCCCATGGAGAAGTTGGCCATGAAGACCAAGGTGATGGAGGAAATGGAGAAGTTTGCGGAGTTCGTGGAAAGGGAGAGAAATTTCCATCTTCTAATACCAGAGGTTCAGTCCAATCTAGCGCACTCCATTGATCCCAGATACGTTACAGGAATTGATGACATAGCCACGTTCAGGGGAAGGATTATTAGAGAATGGGGAGGAAGGGTGAGAGTGGGTTTCCCGGTGGCTTTCGGCTACCCCACCCACACAGCCAGGCTACTATTATCAATAATAACCACGCAGGGAACCGGAAATACGCTCATTAACATCAGATATAACCCCAAGATCGTGGAATCGTTCAGGAAAATTGGATATGAAGTTGTGGAGGTTCACAGGGAACTGGAGCCCCAGGGTCCGGAGGGGAAAACCATGAGCTGGATAGTGGAACACGTTCATGAAAACCTTGGCAGGATTCCCAACGTGATCTTTGACAGGGGAATGGTTGGTAAGGAGGCTATGGTGAGGTTCTGGACGTCCTCCATGGAGGAAATGATAGAGACCCTAACGACTCTGCTTAGGGAGGTGGGGACATGAGACTTGAAAGACTCATCGTAGGGTGTAAGAACCTTGTGAGAACCGGTTGGATGCAGAGGGGAGTCCCGCCGGGCATAGGAGAGACCGTGGCATCCCACAGCTTTGAGGCCAGTGTCATTGCCTACGTTATAGCCTCCAAGCTCAAGGAGAAGGGACATAACGTGAACCCAGATCACGCCTCAGTGATAGCACTCTTTCATGACGTTGGGGAGAGCCTAATTGGAGATCTCCCCAAATGGTTCACTGATAGGGCTACCAAGGAGAAGATTGAACTATCGGCGGTGGAAGAGCTGGGTGTGGGGAAGGAACTTTTCCTTGAGTACGAAAGGAGGGACACACTGGAAGGCGTAATTGCCAAGTTTTCTGAGATGATGGCGACGTATAAGCAGGCGCTTAGATACAGGAGACAGGGCTACTCAGTGGATGAGATCATTGAAACATACAGGAAAAAGCTGGAGGAGCTGTGGTCTTTGGAACCCCTCTCTAGCTCTAGGAAAGAGCTGGAGGAGATCCTCTTGAGTGAAGACAAATGATATTTAAGGAATTGTCCAATTAGTTAAGTGATTATCATGAATCTAGGTCCAGGGAAGAAAGCACCTGATATAGTAAATGTTCTTGTGGAAATACCAAGTGGTTCCAACATAAAGTATGAGTACGACGAGGAGGAGGGAGTAATAAAGGTGGATAGGGTTCTCTACACTTCCATGGTCTACCCATTTAACTACGGCTTCGTGCCTGGTACACTTGAGGAGGACGGTGACCCCATTGACGTTCTAGTATTGACCAACTATCCACTGCTTCCCGGTACGGTTATTGAGGCCAGGCCAGTGGGCGTGATCCATATGAAGGATGAAGAGGGTGTTGACGAGAAGATAATAGCTGTTCCCAAGGAGAAGACCGATCCCACGTTCGCCAGAATTAAGGACGTCAATGATATTGACGATGCCACAAAGAACAAGATAGTGCACTTCTTTGAGCACTACAAGGAGCTGGAGCCCGGTAAATGGGTAAAAATATCAGGTTGGGGGTCAGCTTCCGAGGCTAAGGAGAAGATAGCCAAGGCGATAGAGAGGAAGAACAAGTAATGCTTTTTATTGATGTTGTTATTATTTTATCTGCGATACTTTCATCGTCCTGGATACTTCTGGAAACATTCTATTACACTCGAAGCGGGATTTCTTACCCCGCAAGGGGAAGTGCCGATGGTAAAGCATCAATAATCGTTGCCATAAAGGAAGAGGATCCCAGCACAATCTCGGAACTGGTGGAAAATCTTTCAAAGCTGAACTATTCGGATTACGAGGTAATACTGGTCTCTGACGATCCTGAAGAGAAGTTTGAAAGACTGAAACATATTAAACTTCCAGTGAACTTCCGACTGGTCAGAAGAGATAAACCACACGGAAGGAAGGCTGGCGCACTTAATTACGGCGTTTCCCTGTCATCAGGTGAACTTCTAGTTTTTTTAGATGCTGAAGCCAGGGTAGATCCCGATTTCTTGACCAAGGTATCCACACACTTGAGACAAGCGGAGGCAGTGGCCCTAAGACTTAAGGTGAGAGATCTCAAGAATAAACTTCAGGTTCTTTACTCTGGGATAACCGAGTTCTCCATGGATTCCCTCTTCAGGGGACGATACCTTAGGGGGCTTCCCATATTCCCCAACGGCTCTGCATTCGCAATTAAATCATCTACCCTGAAAAGGATAGGAGGTTGGAAGGAGGGAGTGGTCGCTGAGGATCTTGAGATAGGGATTAGGTTATTCCTCAATGGGGTTAAGGTAGGCTACGCAGACGACGTTGTGGTAGAAACCCTGGCCCCATATAACTGGAAAGACCTTTTCCATCAAATGAAAAGATGGGCTTATGGATCAGGACAACTTCTTCCCTACAGCCTCTCCATGATAAGCAAGGGAATCAAAGGAATAGAGGGGGCAATGTACGCGAACCAATGGGGGATATACCCACTGTTTTTTATTGTGTTATTGATTGCAGGTTTTCTCTCTCCCATCTTGTCCTCATCCCCCATCATCTGGATTTCGTCCATGTCCCTGTTCCTTCTCTCATCCTTGGTCTTCTCTCTCAGATCTAGAACAAGGGAGTATGACTTGAGGATTCCTGCGCTTATGATTTCTGCCTTCCTATCCGGTTACTTTCTTGGTCTTTTCAACGCAAAATTCAGCTGGAGAGTTACGCCCAAGGTAGAGAGAGAACAAGAGTTATGGATACCATTAGAGCCTAACGTCATTTCATACCTCTTCCTTGTGAGCGGAATAATAACGCTAAAAAGCTATTTAATTCAAGGGACCATTCTGTTTGTAATTTCAATTGTTCTGTTAATCATACCGTGACCTTTATTGATGACATCCTAGCTACCTCTCTCATGGCCTCATCAGGTCTCAGGCTGTACTTGATGATGTATTTCTTGACCATCTTGTAGCTTTCAGGGTTCTGAACGATGTCCTTGGATGTTGCCATCAGCCTCAAGTAAAGCGCTCTCCTCTGTATCTCTTCTTTCACTTCTTCAAGAGATCTTCCAGACTCCTCCAGCCTGTTCCTCAGAACCTTCGCATTATCTAAGTCCACTACATGAGTATCCACCTTGGGATCCCAGTTGACAACTCTCCTGAAATCAGACGCGGTCACCAGCTCGTCTATGGCAACGACCCTCCTCTTCAGCTGTATCTTATCTCCCACAAGCACCGGTAACCTTCTCACACTAATCATGATGTTGTTCATGGGTATCCATTCGGCTGGAATGTTAAGTGGAGGGTTCATTAACCTCTTTACTGCACTCTCAGAATCGTGGGCGTGAAAGGTCGTGGCACCTCCGTGACCTGTGGAGAGGGCTTGGAACAGGATGTAGGACTCTGCGCCCCTAATCTCACCCACTACTATAATGTCTGGCCTATACCTCAGGGAGAGTTTTAGCAGGTCCATCAGGCCTATTTCCTTGCTGGACTCACCGTATGCTTGCCTGGCATAGAGCTGAACCCAGTTCTCTTGAGCCAGCTTTATCTCTGGAATATCTTCTATGGAAACGATTTTTAGTGACTCCTTCGCAAGATTCAGGATAGAACCTAGTACCGTTGTCTTACCTGCGCCTGTGACCCCTATAACCATGAACGACATTCTAAGATCAATGGAGTACCAGAGATAGGCTGCGGTTTCAGGGCTCATGACCCCACTATTAATCGAGTCTAATATGGTGATCGGTCTCTCGCTGAATCTCCTAATGACGAAGCTTGATCCCCTAGCGCTTACCTCGTATCTGAACGTAGCGGCTATTCTGTCCCCCTTTGGCAATATACCGTCCGCTATGGGAGTTGCTATTGAGACCGTTTTACCTGAAAGCGAGATGAGTCTTAATACTATTTGATCCAGTAGCTCAGGTCCACTAATTTCCCTGTTCAATACTTTCATTGATTCAGTTATAATGAGATTGGTGGGAACGTAATCATACTCCCTGTGATACACGTACACCGGTAGACCAATTCCGCTACATGATATGTCCTCGATCTTGTTGTCAGCCAACAGGGGAGTGAGCACGTTGTAACCAAACATGTTTCTTAACAGGTAATAGAGGGCTACTTTCCCTTTCGTACTGAGCTTGATTATCCCACCTACTTGGCCCTGCACAAGGCCCATACTGGGCATTTTAGCGTTAGCATCTAGTAAGATCTTGGCTATGTCCACGGTATCCTCCTTGCTTAAGAGGGATCTTTCAATTTCCTTGATGAGGTAAATGTAAGCATTGAAAATATTTTGATCTATAGGTGGCTCCACTAAGACATACCTAAATATTCCCTTGTCCTGGTCAAACACGATAAACGTGTGGGGATTGGCAATTGACAATTCTACATTATTGGATTCAAAAGATGACTTAACTGCTCTAGGCATCATGCTGAGCATATCAACCTCGTACTCAGATATTATTTCGGGCAGTTCCTCGTAGGGTAATGTTATGGGATAAAGGCTAATTGGCAAATCCCCAAAGCTTAACTGTTCATTTTTAGGGGAAGGTTTGCTACGAAATGGCAGTGGCAGATTTAAATTCATACTAGATAATATGATGTAAATCTTCTTTATAAATGTTCTTTTCTCTCATTCTAGGCGTAATAAAAATCATCCTGACGGAGGTGCTGTGGGGCCGAAGGTAAAGTGAACATGTACTATTATTATCATTAATATAGCAGTTATCACAACCATTATGGCTGCATGAATAAATCCTGTGGCCACCTTGCCCCTGCCCAGCTTTCCCACTAACAACCCAGCGAAGAATGCGTTCACCATGGAGGCAATAGCCGTGATGTAAACAGCCTGAGGCAGAAGAACCCTAGCCTCACCAAGGGCACCTGAGGAGAATGCATATGTGTTACCCGTTATTAGTCCTAGTATGGCTGCTGATAGCAAGTTCACCGCTATGATGGAGATAACCACCCCTATATACGGAGTATAGAGAAGAATCTTCACCTTGCTTTCGTACTCCCTTTTTATCTTAATCTGTGTCTCCACCTGTTCAGCAAGGCTTTCTATACTGTCTGGAGTGAGGCTTCCAATATCAATCATATCGGCCATGGATACCAGAGAAATCCTTGAGGTGAAGTCAACTATCTCCTCTGCTCCCTTTAGGAAGGCATCTCTTAATGGGTAACCCAGAGAGATGTAAGCGTAAATTCTCTTCAATATAAACGATAATTTGCCCATCTCTTGGCTATCCTTTATGTTCTTTATTATGGTCTCGGGAGAAAGCCCTGCTCTTATGCCCTCTGAGATAGCCCTAAGTAAGTTAACTACGTATGGATCATAACCTGTCCCCTTTTTCAACTCCCTAGATGTCACAATGGCTGGAGGAATAACCGCTATGAGAAAACTGATCATCATTATGATGGTTACTGGAGTCACATTGTTGGTGTTACCGGTCAGAGTGAGGAATGGGATCAGCTGTTTGGTAATGCCCAAAAGCACAAACATCACGAGAAGACCTACACCCAAGGAGATATAGAATGTCTTGTAGGACGAAATTTTCCTCTCTGGAAACCTGAGTTGGGATTGCTCCGCCATCAATATGAAGACTCCGTCGACTAGGGGTAAGATGAGAATGAGGATAGCCCCAAAGGCGTTAAGGGGTATGGAACTTCCTACTATACTTGGAAAGAGAGCCTGCAGTAATAGTATAAGGAAGAACGTAATGTAACCCGAGGCTAACCAGATCACATATGTTTCACCTACACCTGAAAGTCTATCTGCAGCCATGGCAGCAGCTAGTTCCAGCTGTTTAAGGATATCCTTAGCCTTTGCGGAAACTGCGTCAAGGACTGGCGCTCCACTTCTAACTGCCGCTACGTAGCTAACTAAGAAATCATTAAGTATTTTGGATGGCGATATCCTTATTGCGTGAAGCAGGGCATCCTCCACGTTTTCCCCTAGGAAATTTATTCTTTTAGAAACATAGAGAATTACTTGGTTTATATAATTGAAGGCTATGGTTCTAGAAATTCTATCGAAAAGTATCCTGGGGCTAAGACCTGATCTGAGGAAGATCGTAAAAACAGCGGAGAAGGCTGCGGTTTCAGCATCTATCCCAATTCTTCTATTCTCGATGCTTTGGGATATGTTCACATTCAACAGAAGATATGTGACTGGCGGTATTATCACCGCAAATATGATGAACATAAGACCCGCAACAGCAAACTTGGCCACCCTGAACGCTAAGTAGAACTTTACGAGTATATAGACCCCTAAGAATGCAAGAATTGCAGAGAACACCGAAGAGACCATCAGATAGAAGAACATTTGAGCGGCGAATAGTTGCGGATCTGTACTTAGGCCCGCCAGAAGCAATTTTTTCTCTATACTCCTGGAAATAGACTTAACTATTCCCAGTTCATAGAAATTGCCCATTATCCCAAGCGAGGATTTGAATTCCTTCTTGTTACCCCCGTTCCTTCGTAGCCCCTTAAATGCCATTATTCAATTATTTCGACCTAAGTTTAAAAATGTAGAGGAAGACAAGGTTCCAAGTACTTCGCCGGCTTAGTCCCCCTTTGCGTTGGGATTAGAAGAACTTAGGAAATATTTTTATTCAATTGTGTAGAAAGAGGGTTGTGGATGCCCTTCAACTCCTGAAGGATCAATATGGTTTCACAGATGACGAGCTTGAGTATGCAGTGAATAGGGCAAAGGGAATCATAATGGGTTTCGCCATGGAGTACAGGGCTAGGCTAGTTCTTGAGTCGATGAATTTCGTGAATATTCGTTCCGTTGATCTTCCAACTCACGATATAGAGGCAGAGAGAGATGGGAATAAATATTTCGTGGAAGTGAAAGCCAGCAAAAGGTCTCCCACAAAGGAGTATAGCGCGTATAAGTTGGCCATGATAGCTAGGCTAACTGGGACGCATCTTACCCTCCTGATGACACCCAGACCAAGCCTCTTGGTTACCGAGGATATATTAAGCGAACCCAAGAAAATACTTCTAAACTTCTTTAGACTAGCCCTCAATAAAAGAACCGAGGAATTAAAAAAGTTCTTAGAGGATGAAAGAAATAGAAAAGTTATACAATCCTACGACAGGGTTATTGTCTCCACGCTTCACGAAGACATTGAGACACTTTCTATTCAATGACACATTCACAGGAGAGGTCTTCCCTTATAGGATGATCTATATCTGATCAGTTGTTGCTCTGCCCTATCCAGATATTTATAAACTGTGGAATGTTCCCTTCCCCTCACCAGTAACTCCAACGCCTTTTTGGCTATGGGTATTTGTTCATAATTGCCCAGCAGAGTCACGTAATGACCTGAAATTACAACACTTACACCGGTATACTCCTGGATTATCTTCTTTGTCTTTCCGCCTTCTCCTATTATTCTGCCCTTGACCCTCGTCATATTATCCCTGCTGTTGGCAATCTCTTTCAGGTCAATGACATCCATCATGACCTCCTCTCCCATCAACTTGAGGGCATCAGACACTGGAACCCCAAGACCAATTGCCCTTATCACGGAAACTACCTTGAGAGCTTGGTAAGGATTCTGGTTCTTGGGATCCACAACGAAGTTTTTCACCTTATCGTCGTAAAGTATCTCGACCCCGCCCATCCTAGAAAGATCCAGAAGGAGAGATTTAACCAGGTCTAGCCTCTCGTCCGGCACACTCACAAACATTACTTCTCCTTACTAGATAACTCCAGCCTGTTTAATAATTCTTCCACAGGTATCACGTCTACTCCCTTGCTCTGGAAAAATCTATTAATATTATTTATATCCCTTTCCAGAAGGACCAGTGAATTTTCTGCCCATACTGGAACTGCCTGACCTACGTCTATAATGTAGGGTAGATCATCCTTCACCATTACATTAAATTCGCTGAGGTCGCCATGAACAAGCTGTGCCTTGGTCACCATTACTTCAATTTGCCTGACTATTTCATCATAAAAGTCCTGCGTAATCTCTTCCAAGTCCACCAGAAGTGGAGCCTTCGTTATCCCCTCTCCAATGAACTCCATTGCTAGTACATTTTTGTTCACTAGGAGAGGCCTAGGTACCCTCACTCCGGCCTCAAACATCTTCGAAAGGTTACCGAACTCCTTTCTTGCCCAGCCGTATATCATTTCCTTAGTGCTAGAGAACCTCACATCTGACCTTCCATCTAGGGAAACATATTTCCTTATGGCGCGCTTATGGGAGGCAGTTGAGGTATAGTAGATCTTCAAGGCGATATAGTTGCCATCCCTAGTCTTGGCAGGGTAGACCTTGGCCTCCTTTCCTGAGGCAATAGCACCCAGAATAGACTCTATGCTCAGTTTCCTCATTACCTGAATTACCGCCAATGAAGTGGAGGAGTCTAACGTGGAATCAACTGTCTTGAAGACATCTTCGTCCTTTTCTCTTTTCTCCTCTCTCCTAACTATTCTATTCAACCTCTAAGTTGATCAATCACGTCCCTGCTAATTACTTTTTCCTCAATTAACTTCCTTATTTCATCATTCATGTACCTGTAAACTATGTCTGCCTTATTGGGCTGAAAATCCCAAGGTGCGGCGAGGACCACATCACCCTCTTTTATCCAAGTCTTTTTCCTCATCCTACCTGGTATTCTGGCTGTCCTCTCCTTACCATCTAAACAGGCAACAATTATATGTTCGGCCCCCAGCATCTTCTTAACAACGCAAATAACCTCGCCTTCTTCGGGTTTCGGAACCTCCTTTGAAGGTGCTTGATCTGTCCTATCTTTCTTGGGCAACTACTGAAACACCATTGCCTTAACAAGATGGCGGAATATTAAAAACTTAGCTTATTTTACGTCTTCATGAAAGCTAGAGACTAAAAATGTTAAATCACCGGTTCAAAGATTAGAGTGGCCGAAGCAACTCCAAACCTATAGCTGTTGACCCTCCCACGCCGTGACAGATACTTGCGATTCCCCTTTTTCCATTCATTTTGCTCAGCACATTGAGCAGGGTCACCATGATCCTAGCACCGCTGGCCCCTATTGGATGACCCAACGCTATTGCTCCTCCGAACACGTTCAATTGCTCGTAGGGCACTCCGAGGTACCTGTGGAAAAGAACATTGTTCACAGCGAAGGCCTCATTATTCTCAAAGTAATCGAACTGAGTAATACCCATGTTGAGCCTTGTCAACAGCTTCTTCACGGAGTGAAGGGGTGCCTCTGTGAAACGCCAACTCTCTATGCCCACCCAGGAGTAACCTAGAATTCTCGCCACTGGATCTACCCCAAACTCCTTCACTGCCTTCTCGCTCATTAGGACCATGGCAACAGCTCCGTCCGAAATCTGAGATGAGTTACCTGCAGTGTGATACCCGTTTTCAGAGAACGCGGGCTTAAGCGAACTTAGTTTCTCAATGGTTGTGTCCGGTCTGATGCCCTCATCCCTCTCTAGTTTACCCTCGTCTAGGTTCACCGGAACAACTTCCGATTTGAATAGTCCCTTCTCCCATGCCTGATGGGCCCTTCTATGACTCTCATAAGCAACCTCGTCCAGTTCCCTCCTGGAGATATCCCTTTCTCTAGCAACCATATCCGCTTCCTGTCCCATGAGTTTGAGGTTGAAGGGGTCTGTAAGTCCGTCCACTAACATCGTGTCAATGAAATTTAAACTTTTTCCAGATAAGAACTTTACACCCCATCTTACTTCTGAATTAACTGCCAGCATGGATTGGCTCATGGATTCCATCCCGCCCGCAACCACCACATCGGCATCACCTCCCTTGATCATTTGAGCTGCGTTGGTAACCCCCATCATACCGGAGGAACATACCATGTCCACACAATAACCATCAACTTCCCACGGTATTCCCGCTAAAAGCGCAGCCTGCCTAGCTAAATCCTGGCCGTGACCTGCCCTCAATACGTTACCCATGATAGTGATATCGACACGAGAGGGATCAACGTTTGCCCTTCTCAGCGCTTCCTTTATGGCAACAGCCCCTAACATCTGAGGTTTCACTGACTTCAGGGACCCTCCAAAACGTCCAATAGGAGTTCTCACCGCAGAAGCTATGTAAACATCTACCATGGTATCACGTTGGTATAGAAGAATTTAAACTTTTTAAACAATTGTGCCCCTTAGGTCAAAGAATGATGAATCCGTAATCTCAACCTCGTACCATTTACCTAGCTCCGCTCCCCTGAGTATGACGGGAATGTAGTTGAGCGTCCTGCCTATCTGTGTGTCTCCCTTTCCGTTTTCCAGAGCTATAACCTTCATTCTTCTCCCAACGTATTCCCTGTGAATTTCCCTCGAAAGTTCCTCGTAAAGTGATACAGCCCTCTTCAGCCTCTCCTTCTTAACTGCACCAGGAACCTGGATCATCATGGCACTCCTGGTGTTAGGTCTGAGCGAGTACATGGCTATATGTATCCTTTCGAACCTTAATTCCTTCATGAGACGCAATGTATCCTCGAACGCGGCCTCATCCTCTCCGGGGTGACCTACTATTATGTCCGTGGTAATGTTAACTAGGGGAAACCTTTTCCTTATCTCCTTAACGATTTCCCTATACTCATCCACCGTGTACTTCCTGTTCATAACCCTCAGTACGTGATCGTTACCGCTCTGCACGGGTAGGTGAAAGAACTTGTACACCTTGGAATTGTCCCAGGCATCCAACAGGCGCTCAAGTTGTCTCATGGCCAGTTCAGGGGTCATCATACCTATCCTCACCATGAAATCCCCCTCCAGGGAAGACACCTCCTTGACCAGCTCTGCAAGTCCCATTTCTCCCCCAAGGTCTAGACCATAGGCGGCTGTATCCTGACCCGTTAATTCAACCTCCTTGGCCCCCCTTTCCACTGCTTTCCTCACAGCTTCCACGATCATTCTGGGAGGATAACTTCTCAGCTCCCTTCTGGCCAACTTGGTGATACAGAAGTTACAACTACCAGCGCATCCGTCGGCAATGGGGATCACGGAGATGAGCCCCTCGAAGAGTCCAGGTAATACGGAGGGAGCCTCGCCATAAAGGCTCACTATCCTTTCCTTGGATTCAACAGCCTTGACAATATCCCCTATGGATTGAGGCCCAATCAATGACGATTGAGGTGCAAGAGAGGTGACCAAACCAGGCTCCGCACCAGCTAAACAGCCTGCCACAACCAATTTCTTCCCTGCCCTAGAAAGTTCTGATATTCTCTTCTTCATCTTCTCCTCCGTTTCCATTCTCACTGCACAGGTGTTTATGACTAGAACATCGGCCTCCTCCTCGCTATTCACTATTTCATGTTTTCTGTTCTTTAGCAAAGTCATCATTGAGTACGTATCGCCCTTGTTTAGGGCACATCCATATGTCTCAAAGTAAATTCTCATAGCTTGTACTAGTCACAAATTTAACCGCGTGATTATATAGAGTTAATCGAGTTTCATGTCAGAGAGGGATAAGCTCTACAACGTGCTTCTGGACAGGCTCTACACTAAGCTGCCCAAAAAGGACTTGGCAGCGGAGACGCAAACTCTTCCTACCCTCACTATTATTAACGTGGGTAATACCACCATTATCAGAAACTTCAGCGAGTACTGTGACAGAATAAGGAGGGAGGACAAGATATGCATGAGATACCTGCTGAAGGAGCTTGCTGCGGCTGGCTCCATATCCGAGAATGGACAGCTGATGATCCAAGGTAAGTTCTCCAACGCCATAGTGAACACCTTCATGGACAGGTTCCTGAAGACCTACGTCCAGTGCTCCACATGTAAAAGCCTTGATACCGTCCTAGTAAAGGAGAAGAAAATATGGTATATTCAGTGCCTGGCATGCGGTGCCAAAAACCCAGTTAAGCCTCTGTGAGATAATGAGGGTAATTCTCAAGGTCATAAGGGGAGAAGGACACGTCTTTGTGAACATATGTGAAAAGGAGTACCTTGGAAAAGAATTCAGGGAGGATAGGGCAGTTCTAAACGTAAACGATGAATTCTACGGGGGAGACGAGGTGGACATTAACTATGCCCTAAACCTAGTGGATGAGGCTACAGTGGTGAGCATGATAGGAGAGAAGGTAATTGGGGAGGCAATAAGAAGGGGACTTGTCCATGAGAACGCCGTATTAACCGTATCAGGGGTGAAGTTCGCACAGATCTATAATCTGTGATGGAAATGGGAGGAAAATTCTGTGTAATGTGCGGAAGAGAGGACGTAAAGCTCATAGATAGACTCTGTCCCTCATGTTATGTGAAAACAAGGGAGATAGCTAGAGTGCCTAGAAGCATGTCAATTACAGTATGCAGGATTTGCGGTTCCAGGAAGATTAAGGGAAAGTGGACTCCACCCCGTGGAGATATATCATCTTCCTTGGAGGAGGAGATAGTCTCGGCCATAGAGCTGGACGATCATGTAGGAGAGTATCACGTGGATGTGGGGCAAATGTGGAGTGATGTTCATGGTAACAATCACTTTCCATTGAGGATTTCAGGTTCGGTTGAGGGAGAAAGATTCGACGAAACCAAGGACGTGATGGTTAAGGTGGAAAGTACCCTATGCGACTCTTGCGTAAAAAGACGAGGGAAATACTACGAGGCAATAATACAGCTTAGATCCAAGGAGGGTAACCTGGCGCTGGATGAGAAAAGATTCTTCGAGTCCTTCTTTTCAAGAGAGGACGCGGAGAACCTTTCGGATATAGTTGAATTGAAAGAAGGAGTGGATTATTATTTCATTAGCAGAACTGTGGCCAAGAGGCTTGTGGCGAAGTTCGTAAGCGAGGTTAAGGTTGAGATGAAGGAGAGTTACCAAAGGGAGAGGATAAAAAGAGGTAAAAGGGACGCAAAACTAGTAATCTCCTTGAGGTTATGAGGATAGGGATAGACGAAGCAGGGAGAGGATGCCTAATTGGACCCATGGTGGTAGCGGGAGTGGCCCTGAGCGAGGTGGCATTGGAACGGTTGAAGAAGCGCGGTGTAAAGGATAGCAAGAAGCTCACCAGGAAGGAAAGGGAGAGACTATTTGAGTTGATAGTTTCTGAGAGCGAGGGGGTAGCCATTGCAAAGGCCCTTCCTGAGGAAATTGATGCTAAAAATCTGAACAGGTTGACCTACAGCAAGGTAATAGAGATCATAGATGCGTTATCCTGGGTTAACCCTGAAGTTGTGACTGTGGATAAGGTTGGAAGGGAGACTGAGGTCATACAGACAATTAAGAAACATGGATTTAGCCCAAATGTTGTTCACAAGGCTGACGAGCTGTTTGTTGAGGCCAGCTCGGCAAGTATTGTGGCTAAGGTGATAAGGGACAGGATAATAGACTCGTTAAAGAAGGACTTTGGGGACTTTGGAAGTGGATATCCCTCGGACAGGAAAACCGTTCAGTGGTTGCTGAACCTAGTTTCCAGGGGAGACGAACCACCAAATATTATAAGGAGATCATGGAAATTATTACTAAAATACGCACCGGAGTTCTACGTTGATAAGGTGAGCTGAAGTGGTCACTAACCTTCCCGCTGAGGCTAAGACTAAATGGCTAAGAGTGATGGACGCCAAGACCCCTGAGGAAAAGATAAAGGCAATTCAGGATTTCCTGAGTAGCGTACCCAAACACAAGGGAACTGAAAATCTAGTCTACTGGGCAAAAAGAAGACTGTCAGAGCTGAGAGAGGAGACGGAGAAACAGAAGAGGAAATCCAAGGGTGGGGGTCTTTCCTTTTTCGTGGAGAAGGAAGGAGCGGGGCAGGTTCTGGTGCTGGGTAAGGAAGAACTGAAGAATCCGCTTGTGCGCAGGCTCACCAACGTAAAACAGGACCCCAAGGATTACCCAGTTCCTGCTATGACCTTCTACGAGGATGCACCCATTCAGTTGGTCAATCCTCCCCAAATTATTCTGGATTCGAGGCTCATAGTGAGCAAACTCCTTGGATTGGCCAGAAATGCAGACTCAATCCTTTTCGTGGTGGAGGACCAAGAGGAATTCACAAGAATGAGGGAGTTTCTGGAGAACAATAACATCCTACTAGGAAAACCCAAGGGGAAAGTGATAATAGAGCGATTCAGGAGCACCAAGGAGGGACTAAGGATAGTTATGATGGGAAAATTGACAGGAACCACAGAGGATCAGGTTAAGAACTACCTCAGGGAGTTCGGTATTAAGTCAGCTGTGGTGAAGATTGTGGGGGAGGTTACTCTGGACGATGTGGAGAAATCACTCTTCGAGGCCATCACCTTTAAGCCTGCGGTGGTTGCCTCAGTTAAGCCATTTCAAGTTCAGGGAATACCGGTTGTGAACGTGACTGACTTAGATAGTCTAAGAAGAGAGCTGTACCTCAGCCTTGATGTGATAAGAATCTACACCAAGGAGCCCATGGAGGAACCCACAAAGGATCCAATGTTCATGAAGAGAGGATCCACAGTCCTGGATGTTGCCCAGAAACTTCACAGCCAGCTCTCTGAAAACTTCAAGTACGCCAAAGTATGGGGTAAATCTGCCAGGTTTCCTGGACAGAGAGTGGGCGAGGATCACGTCCTAGAGGATAAGGATATCGTGGAAATCCATGTAAAGTGACAAATGAGCTTATATTTATGTTCATCACTATTTTAACTGTATTGTTTTCTAGTCTGCCATTATTTATATGAACAAAAAATAACAGGCGTGTATTTAAGCTTTTCTTAGACAGCACTTTACAAAACTTTGAAACCACCGTTTTCAATCTGCCTCTGATAGATATGTTAGAGACCTACGAGATTGAACTTAGAATACCAAGGTCAGTAGTAAGATCTGGACTAATGGACCCATTCCTTTTCTCGGGAGTGATGGGGCATGTTAACATTCTTCAGATCTTAGACAAGAAATCAGCAGAGTATGTAGCGCCCGGTAAACTCTCTGAACCTGGCAATGACTACAGGGTTCTCTACGTCTTCGGCACACCAGACACAAAACTGCATACGGTTCTTGGATACATGAAGGGGCCAGAATTGGAAGGGGGATCAATATTCTATTCTGGAAAGTCGGACGACAATAAATTTGAATGGAAGGCTCACTTTTACGTGGAAGAAAGCGCAAACGGTTCCAAGCTAAGGATAGGTCTAGAGGTCAGCTACAGGACCTCAGCCCTTGACAAGCTAATAGGGAAAAGTCCCTTTGAATTAGCTCAGCACATAATTCAGGATCACATTATTCCATATCTGAGATTATATCTCAGCAAGGAACAGCAGATGGTTCAGGAACAAGGAATCTTTGCTAACGAGGTCATGCGAATTGAGGGTGATATTGCTGAAGTGGCAACGAAGATCAGGCAATTAATTGAGAGCGTAAATTCAGGGTTTATTGTAATTAAGGGCAAAAATATCAGAGCGAGCATTCAGGTTCTGAACAAACGCCCCAGCTTAATGAAAATGATTAGAGGAAACCAAATAATCACAGGAAATGACGTTCTTGCGAATCTAATTTTAGAGTCGGGCAATGCGGTGGCAGTTGCGTATGAAATTGACTTGGAGAGAGTATTGGATACTACAAGCGAACAGATTTCAAAAGCCATTGAGATGCATGGGAAAGAGTAGAGAAGTATGACCGGATTTAACGTGGCTTTTCACTACGCTTTACTTACTTATGGAGCCACTTTAGAACATGGCGAACTAGTGAAAGATAACTATCTAACCTGAAGACATCTAACATATTTTCTCTTCCCTTATTTTCTTCTAAAGATAACCCTTTAGATAGGAACATCTATCTGTCTCATAAATGGGTTCACTGGTTCTGGGGGCTGGAGGAGGTGGAGATATAGTATCTGCGCTTCTTCCTTTCGAGAGATTGAGGAAAAATGGTGAGAAGGTTGTCCTAGGGGCGATTCTATGGGAGAGAAGGGTTGAGGATCCAGTTCCAGGTCCCATCTGTACAAATGACCTGAGAGAGGTAGAGGCAATAAACGAGAGAGTGGCAGTCCTAGGACCAAACTCGTACGCAATCAGGGAGGGAAAAAGAGTAATACCGCAAGCTGCTAGGGTTGCTAGGATATTGGGAGTTAATGTTGTTTCGTTCTGCATATCCGGAGGCGCCATTGGCCTATACGACGATCTCACAGAAATAGCAAGTGAGCTTGGAATAGATCAAGTAATTGGCGTTGATGCAGGAGGTGATATTCTTGCAGAGGGTACAGAAAGCAATCTTCTAAGTCCTCTAGCTGATTCTATAGCCCTAGCATCTCTAACCAAGTTGGAGGAAAGTTACCTGAAGACCCAGTTATCGGTTATTGGTCTGGGGGCAGATGGGGAACTGGAAGCCGAATATCTTTTACAGAGGATTAGCAAGATAGCTTCGCTGAACGGGTTGGTGGAAATACTTGGATATGACGAGAGTACTGCGTCATTAGTGGAAAGGGTATTGGAGGTGACGATCACTGAGGCCTCAGCTCTACCCCTAAAGGCATTCAGGGGGTTATATGGAGAGGTTTCCATCAGAAACGGTAAGAGAAGGGTGTTCGTAAGTCCGCTTACCTCAGTAATGTTTACTTTCAGACCAAGGGTTGTCGCATCCATCTCTAAGCTTTACGAAGCTGTAAGAAATTCCTCGTCTCTCGAAGAGGCCAATGAGGCACTTCATCAACTGGGTTTAATCACAGAACTGGACAGGGAGAGACAGTCTAAGGACGAGTAGCCCTCTCTCATAGAAAGTAAAAGCTTATAATCTATTAGCCCGTCATCGATCTTTCCAATCATCAATGAGTAGGTAGGATTTTTGTGGTGTTAATACCATTCCCCCGCATGTATTATTGGGAGGGGAAGTTTAAACCAAGACTTCCTGAATTGGTCATACAGTGAATAGGAGTGAGCATAGATGTGGATAGTGGTTTATTCCCCTTCCCCACCTCCATAGAGGGTGCGGGGGAGGCGGCGGCTCATGTAATTGCGTCCGCTTCCGCGCTAAAGAACATGAACGAGTTGACCCTGGAAAGTTTAGAAACAGTGAGAAAATATGTTGATAATTGGATAATGAGTGTTGTTCCCCTGGATTACATACCGGGAATGGCAGAATATCTAGGAGGAAAACTGACCAAATCCATTTTGGACGTATTTGAGGAGATATCAGAACAGGAACTGGGAGAGACCTTGGAGATGATTACTTTGGCAAAAAAATCTCTAGATAAAGGCGATGTTCCCTTTAACTTCGCTGAGGTTGAGGTGAGAATAGAGAGAGTGTTTAGAGCCCTTGGCTTGGAAATGAATGACTTCGGAAGGTTTCTGGAGAACTCAAACATAGTGGAGAAAATGAAGAGAACCGTAACCTTGTTTACCTTGGCTGTGGGAATATCTTCAGTACGTGATAGGTTATGGATAGCGGAATCTCAATAACTGCCGAAAAACTTGTAGAGGTCACAGCTAAGTATGCATCACAGATAACAGTTAAAGAGGAGGAGTATATTAGGGCTGTTGGTTTCTCGTCCCGGGAAATGGGGAAAAGGGTTGTGGCAAGGGTGAGTTTCTGGCTTGTTAATCAGGAATCCACCCTGTTATACTGCAGGTTATGTAACAAGGGGCCATTCACCAAGAGGGGCATGTTTCTTCACCTGACAAGAATGCATCATTCTGAGATAAAATTGCTCTTAGAAGAAGAAATAAAAAGAGAGATAAAGGCTATACTTTAGCCTCAGGACTCCACTACCCTAAGTAGATCTCCTTGATCTAAACGATAGACCACGAGATAGTTATCTGATACCCTCTTGAGATCTGCGTTGTCTCCCCTTATCATCACGCTAATCAGCGTGGCATTTGCCTCCTTGAGGGATCTTCTCACTGTAGTCTCGGCAATCTTATCCTCCCCATCTGTCAAGATTATTACCTCGCTGACTCCCCTTACGTGACCGTCCTTTATATCATCGCAGGCTGACATTACTGACCTAGATATATCAGTCCCGCCTCCACCCCTTATCTTACCAATGTACTCAACCATCTTGATTACATCCTTACTTTTCGCGTTCTTTATGACCTTGATCAGGGGATAGGGAATGTTATCGAAGAACCTCAGATAGAAATCCCTGTTCTCCCTTCTGGCCCTGCTGTAGAGTGCAAGGGCAACAGCCTTAGCCCACAGGATCTTCTCCCCATCCATGCTACCGGACTTATCTAAGAGGAGGTATATGGGCCCCAGGGTTTCCTTAATCTGCTTCTGGTATAGCAGAAGCTGGCTCTCCGCTAACTTGACGTCGAAAAGTTCCTCAGGCAACGCTAGCTCTGAAGGAACTAGTCTCTCAAGATCTGAACCTTCCTCATATCCATAGAGTTCTCCTCTGGCGTACCTAGTAGTCCTCTTCTTGGTGAAGCTACCTAACTTGGGGATACCGCTTAGGAATTCCAAGATCTTCTTGATTTCCGTGTTCCTAGCCAGCCTAAGCACGTCATGTATATCTCCCTCAAAGTTCATCATGGATCCTGTACCCGCTCCATTGCCCCCGACTATTCTCTGCATGCTTCTCACCGAGTTGGCGTCCTCTGAAGCCTTTGCCATGGCCTTTTCATGAACCTGTTTCATCAGCTTTCCAGTGGCCTGGTTCTCCTGTTGCTGGTTCTGATTCTGCTTTCCTTCCTTTCCCTGACTTCCCTTCATTATTCCATTAAGGATCTGCTCTGCAGCCTCCCTCTCCTCCTGTGACTGTGAAGTTCTCCTGATCCTTTCCAGTTCCTCTATCAGGTTCTGCACGTAGCTCACTGAAAGGGCCATGCTCACCGCAGAATTCGCAATGGAATAATTCCTGTTCCTGTTCACTATTTCTGAGGAAATGGTAAGATCAATCAATGAGTACTTTATGGAATCACTTTGGTCAATTTCTCCCTTGGTCTTCAGAATAGGGAGAGGGAGATAATGCACATAATAGGTATCGATGAGGAATAGGGGATCTACATTGGACTCCTTACCCGAGACCCTCCTTAGGGTGTTAAGTATCCTCTCGCCCCTGTACTTCACAATGGGGCTTTCGTAATCCACACCTCTAAGGAGACCACTCATGTGTAGATCCCCAGCTTCCTCCCCACTTTTTCTACCAGTCTATCAATTTCCGCTCCAACTTCCCTTGAGAACTCCTCTACCTTCTCGTCACCGCTCTCCTTTCCTAAGGATATTACTCTGTCCTTTGTTGCCCTCAAACTCCTAATTAGGTCAATTAACCTGGGATCGGATTCGTTAGCCGCATCTACATATTTCCCTGCCTCCTTGATATTATTGAATATCTCGTTCAGTTCCCTCATGTACTTTATGGGGGTCTTAAGTTCCTCTGAAAGAAGTGCTGAGACCTTTTCGAAGTCGTCTATCTCTCTAGGAGCTATGTACTTGAGTACCACCAGATCCTCCTCCGTTGCCTTAGTTCTGGAGTTGAGTAGGGCATGAGCTGAGACTATCTTGAGGACCTTACCCTTTCTCCTGTCAGTTAAGTGCACACCTTTCTCTTCTAGCATGACGTATAGCTTCAGGAGCTTCGACTTGATCTGGCTCAGGTCCACCTCTGAGAGCATACTGTATAGCCTGTCCAAGTCCTGCACAGTCATCACTGGTTCTTTGACCTTCCATTTATCAGTGAATTCAAGCTCCCAGGACGAGTCTATCAGATCCTTCCACATATCCTCCCCCACGGGTTTCGCGTAATGCCTTAGAAGAAGCCTGTCGTAAAGAGCTTCAAGCTCCGGTTCGTCAGGCACCCTGTTGCTGGCGCTGATTAACGTTCTCAGCGGAACCTTGATAACATTGTAACCGTCATATATCACCCTCTCGTTGAGCAGTGAGAGCAGTGCGTTAAGTATTGCTGAGTTTGCGTTAAATATCTCGTCCAAGAAAGCCAGCTCACTTTCGGGAAGTCTCTCCTTCGTTATTCTCTTGTAAACACCTTGCTTCAATGCATTGACGTCAAGCGCGCCGAAAAGTTCGGCGGGTTCGGTGTATTTTGTAAGTAAATACATGAAGAACCTGGCATTAAGCAGATCTGCTGCCCTTCTAGCTAGGGCTGATTTAGCCGTTCCTGGTTCCCCTATTAATACGATATGCTCCTTTGTAAGGAGAGCCAACGTTATGACCTTAGCCTCCTCTTCCCTTCCCACGAACGGGGAATAGAGGGACTCTAAAAACTTTTTGGGAAGTTCAAGGAGTGATGAACTCACTATTATTCTCCCTATAATGTTTACCATCTTGTAGCTTATAAACAGAGGTTAAGAATTATGAAATAATAAAAATCCTTTCTATTTAACTATATTTTTGTATAAAACCTGCATAACATCTTGAATGGACGTACGTTTGAATCCTTTAAATAGGAAATTTTAATTGTCGCATTTATTTTATACTAAAGGCGATAAGCGTGAAGGGTTCGTGCGGTATATCAAACTAACCAACTAATTTATATAGGCGAATTTCAAAGATTGAAATAACAAATTCGTGTGAGTCGAGATATATGGACGAAAAGATAGGAAATCTAAAAGGCGGGATGGAGAACATAAGTGTAACCGCCCGCGTTTTGGAAGTAGGTGAACAAAAGACCGTTCAGACAAAGAACGGCCCTAGAACCATTCGTGAAGTAATGGTGGGAGACGACACAGGGAGAGTTAAGCTTACCCTGTGGGGGAACCAAGGCGACGAAGTGAAAGAAGGTCAAATAATCAAGGTTGAAAACGCTTGGACCACTGTCTTTAAGGGGCAAGTTCAACTTAACGCAGGTAGCAGGTCCAAGATCAGCGAGACTGCTGAGGAATCGATCCCAGAGGCCGATCAGGTTCCGGAAAACACTCCTACCGATGATTCTCCCCCAAGAAGGGGTGGATTCAGAGGTAGAGGTGGAGGAAGGAGAAGTTACGGCGGTGGTTTCGGAGGAAACTATGGCGGTGGAGGCTTCAGGAGAAGGCCAAGAGAAGGCGGAGAGGAAGAAGAGTGAATTTTGAAGAAGACAGGGAACCGGAAGAGGAACACGACCATTTTCATCCTTCACTGGATTTCAATGAGATAAAGGACAGGAAACCCAGAAGAGAAGGTGAATACGTAGAGAAGAGTGAGGATGGAGAGAAGTTCATCATAAAGTTAGCTGAGGACAAGATTTACGAAGTCGCTGCCGTGGCATATTACATCTGGGCCATGTGTGACGGAGAAAGAACTGTAGGCGATATAGTTCAGGAAATTAGCAAGGAAGCTCAGATTGAGGAGGAGCAGATTAGGGCACCCATCGTGGCAGTACTCGAGCAACTTCAGGAGGCAGCCCTAATAACCATTTAAAAGTTTGTTTTGTGTATTTTTCTCATGAGAAATTTCGTTCCTGAGGAGAATTTACCTACTCCACAAGAGGCCGTAGAGCTATTTCTCAAAACTGTACCCCCCAAGAGGAGGGTAATTTCTGTTGGAATCTTGGACTCGGTGGGAAAGGTAACCGCTTCACCCGTGCTCGCTAATACAGATTATCCACCCTTCTCTAGATCTACTGTGGACGGATTTGCAGTAAAATCGTCCTCCACTCCTGGAAAATTTAGGATAGTTGACAAGATATCCATTGGAGAGTGGAAGGATATTACCCTTGGACCTGGAGAGGCAGTGGAAGTGGATACGGGATCCCCTATCCCATGGGGAGCCGACGCTGTAGTGAAAATAGAGGATACTCACGTGGAGTTTCCGTTCGTTGAAATAAATTCTAGAATGAGATTTGGAGCCAATGTGGCGTGGGCTGGAAGTGATATTCCCAAGGGTTCAGAAATCATGGGTGAACTACAGGAAGTCACAGCAGAGGATGTTGGTGCCCTAGCATCTGTGGGAGTGGAGAAGGTTGAGGTATATGATCTTCCCAAGGTCTATGTCATTGCGACGGGGGACGAGCTGGTTCAGCCCGGGGCAAATCTCGCTCCTGGAAAGATATACGAAAGCAACGTCCATTTCCTAGTCTCTAGACTGGCACAACTGGGGTGCCGGGTAGTTGGAACAGAAGTTCTGCCTGACAATAAGGAAAGGATCAGGGACTCTCTCAAGATGGCAGTAGAGACAGCTGACCTCATTATTACCACAGGGGGTACGAGCGCGGGCGAGAAGGATTACATACATCAGTTGATAAGGGAGATGGGAAAAATCGTGGTACAGGGCATAAACACGAAACCCGGAAAACCTACGATCCTTGGAGAGATACGCGGTAAACCAGTTTTCGGACTCTCGGGAAACATAGTGGCCACAATTATGACGTTCAACCAGCTGGTGGAGAAATACGTAGAGGAATTCTCAGGAAGATCCATGGCCACTAGGAGGGCCTATCATGGGAAGATCACTGCAATATCCATTTTACCCATTCAGGCTGACAGATTCAGGGTTACCAACATACCGGTGTACTTGGTTAAGGGACAAGGTAGATATTACGCGATCCCTGTTCCCTTCGATAGTTACATGGTGGGTACCTTCGCCGGCTCGGATGGTTACGTAACCTTGCCCCCCGGTACACAGGTTAAGGAGGGGGAGGAGATTGAGGTGACCGTAAAGAGCCTTGATAATAGACCTGTAATAATAGGGGAGGAAGACGTGAGGATAAGGGAGGTGAAGGCTAGGAAAATATTGCTGGGCACGGTACCGGCTTGTGCTGCACTCAAGTATGGTGTGGGAGATGCGCTTATCCTGAGCGATTTCCTTTGTAGGGAAGATGTCCCAGACGCTGTGGAGGTAAGACGCTGGATCATCTCTCAAGGAGAGGGTGATCCTGTCAGCTATCATGATTGGATAGGCATGAGTAGGTTGGTTAATGAGCCGGCAGTGAAATTGAAATCACCCTCCACGGCTTCCCTTTTCCTGGGTAAAGGGAAGGTAATTGCTCCCCAGGGGTACATAGATGGCGAGAGAGTAACTCAAGAGGGATTAAAAGTAATAGTGAGAAATAGGGACCTTCAATTCTTAGAAGGAATATTTTCTGAAAGTACCTAGTTGGAAAAGCCTTTTACTTCAACTCCTTATTCTCGGGTATGCGTTCAGTGAAAGCTACAGCATTCTCATCTTCTGCTAACCTCGGTGCTGGTTATGATATACTTTCCATGAGTCACTCGGCCTTTAGTGACATCGTGTACGCTGAGATCCTGAATGAAAGGGAGAGGAAGGTAGTAATAGCGTCAAACACTGGCATACCCTTGGATCCAGCAAGAAACTCGGCAGGTGCCCCAGTTGAGGCAATCCTGAGGGAATTTCAATTGAATTACACGGTGAAACTCAGCGTGATAAAGGGAGTTCCCCCAGGGCTGGGTCTAGGAAGCAGCGGAGCCTCCGCTGTAGCTGCAGCGGCTGCAGTCAACGAACTGTTCAACCTTCATTTAACCCTGGAGGACATAGTGAGGTTCGCTGTGATTGGCGAAAAGGCGGTGAGCGGATCTCCTCACCCGGATAACGTGGCAGCTAGTGCTTTTGGGGGAATTGTGGCAGTCACATCCCATGACCCCATAAGGGTTGTGAGAGTACCGATTAACCTAGACTTCAAGTTGATGTTGGTCATACCCAAGGTCAACACGGGAGAAGGGAAGACGAAGAAGGCAAGGGAACTGGTCCCCAGACAGGTTGAGGTCTCCAAGGTTGTGGAAAATACAAGGTTCCTCTCCTCTTTCATTCTGGGGGTGGTAAAGGGTGATAGGATACTGGTCAGGGAAGGATTGAACGATAACATAGTGGAGAAGTCTAGGGAACCAATGTATCCACACTATCCCAAAATCAAGGAAACTGCTCTAAAGTATGACGCAGTTGGTGCGTGCGTAAGCGGAGCAGGACCAACGGTGCTTATCCTTTATGACAATTCCACTAGACTGGAGGAGATAAGAAAGGAGAGTGCGCAGATATGCGCACAACATGGTTTCTCGTGTGACTTCATTACCACTGAGATAGGAGAGGGTGTCAGAGTTGAGGGAATCAACTAAGTCGGTGAGGGAATCCATAGATCCCACAACGGGGGCAATAACTACCCCTATCTATCAGACTTCAGCGTTCCTTTACCCTGAAGGTGAAAAGTATAGGTATTCCAGAGAGGTTAACCCCACTGTACTTGAGTTAGGTAAAAAGATAGCTGAACTTGAGGGTGCGGAGGCAGGGCTTGCCTTTTCCTCAGGTATGGGGGCTATCTCAACAACCCTGTTAACTTTACTCCGTCCAGGTATGAAACTCTTGGTTCACGTGGACATGTTCGGGAGAAGCCTAAGGTTCACTAAGGATTATCTATCGTCCTGGGGAGTGAAGGTTGACGTGGCTCCTGCCAGCGACCAAAGGATGCTTGAGATGATGAGCGCTGGTTATGACGTAGTAATGGTTGAGAGCATCACCAATCCCTTGCTGAGGGTCATTGACCTGGAGAGAGTTGGAAAGGCCTGCTCAGAGGTAGGAGCTACTCTGCTTGTGGACTCTACGTTTGCCACCCCAATTAATCAGAGACCGCTGGAATTTGGGGCATCGCTGGCTATACACAGCGCATCCAAGTTCATTGCAGGGCACAACGACGTCATAACTGGGCTGATAGCAGGTAGGGGAGAACTGGTAAGGGCTATAGATCAGATGAGGAGAACCCTCGGAACATCTCTGGATCCCCATCCAGCCTATCTCACCATTAGGGGCATGAAGACGCTTAAGATAAGGATGGATGTCATAAACAGGAACGCACAACAGGTAGCTGAGTTCCTTGAGGCGCATCCTAAGGTAGCTAAGGTTTACTATCCTGGTCTCAAGAGCCATGAAAGCCACAGTGTAGCTAGGAGGGTTCTCAAGGGCTTCGGCGGAGTGGTGAGCTTTGAGGTAAAAGGAGGAGCGGAGGAGGCTTTGAAGGTGATGAAATCTACCTCCATAATAATTCCAGCTCAAAGTCTAGGAGGCGTTAACTCCCTTATCTCCCATCCAGCAACAATGAGTCACAGGACCCTTTCCCCTGAAGAAAGAAGGGCCTCAGGAATCGGGGATTCCCTCCTTAGATTGTCTGTGGGCATAGAGGACGTGGAAGACCTGATAGAGGACCTAGATAAGGCACTCGCCAAGATTTAGAGAAAGATTTATTTTTGAACCGAAAAAGAGTTTGTTGCCATACCTAGCCTACAGCCATGTAACCATGGCAGAGTGAAGCTAGGGCCTCCTCTCATTTCTTAGAGGAGTCCTTGATTTTCATGAGATACTCCTTGATTGCATTGAGATCTGATTCGATGTGAGCTTCATCCGTCGCGATCCACATTATGCCCCCTGCAGCATCAACGACCTCGCCATATATCTTGAGATCCTTAACCCTTTCCTTCCAGTTGAAGGGAATCTTGGAAATCACCAGAACGTAGAGTTCCCCAGTGTTACGAAGATGAAACTTGCCCCAGAAAAGATCGTCAATCTTGTACTCTGCCTCCTTAGCAAAGGGTTCCTTTCCAGGCCTCTCTGATACATCCTTCCAGGGACCCATCTCCCCACCTAACTTACTGATATCCTGGATCATGTTATACCCCTCTCCTCCAGGGCTTTCATTGCTATCTTGCTAAGTCCAAGTTCCTTAGGACTTATCCCGAAGGATATCGCTAGGAGTTGAGTAATGTACATTGTGGGCATGGTCCAACCGGTCTTAAACTCATCCATAACCTTGAACTGGGTAACGTCCAGTTGCAGATGACATAGACTGCAGGGATGTACCATGATATCAGCTCCTGCTCCTTTTGCCGAGGAAAGGACGTTATAGGCCAGTTTCAATCCTCCCTTGGGGTTACTGCCCATCAAGGGGAAACCACAGCATGCAGTGGCCATGGGGAACCTCACCGGTGTGGCCCCGGTGGCGGATACGAGGTCCTCAAGACTGTGGGGTTTGTACACTGACTCGAACCCCATGATCTGCTCAGGCCTGAGCATCTGACATCCATAATACGTTCCCACCTTCAGTTGATTCAGGGGTCTAGTAACGTGGGACTTTATTTTCTCCACCCCCACGTCTCTCACTAATACCCACACGATATGCTCAGCGTCTACAGTTCCCTTGTACTCTATGGAGGCTGACCTAAGCCTGGAATCCACCTCCTTTCTGAGTTCCTTATCCTCCTTGTAGTTATTTACCGCGAGCCTGTGACTCTGCAGGCAAACGCTACAGGGAGTTGCCATCTTGTTGAGTCCCATCTTCTCCACCTGGGACAAGTTCCTTAGATTCAAGGCAGCATGAGCCTTTTGGTCATACTCGTCCAGAAAGCCTCCTCCACAGCAGTTCCAGTCCTCCACCTCTACCAGTTCCAGTCCTAGTACCTCAGCTACTTTCTTTGTGGCTATATCCACGTCCTTGGAGAGGCCATGGGTTGCACATCCGGGGTAATATGCTACCTTCATTCGTCCTCACCCATCAATTTCTGAATTTGATCTATTTGAGTAACCTTCTTTTCCCTAATTAATGCAAGGTTCATCTTCCCGTTTCTCATGGTGTAGAGCATGTCCCTAATTGCCTCAGCTAGACCGTAAGTTGTGATATATACCTTCGCCTCCTCAAGCTTCCCTGTTTCCCTTATGCTATCGAATATGGCCTTCACGTGTTTCTCACCAGTCTTTACTACCTCGGTCTTCTCCTTGAGGAATCTGGTGTGGGACCTCGTCTTCTTGATGGTGGTAACTGGCTCCACGTCCCTAGGGCATACGTTAAAGCACTGATAGCAATATGTGCACCTCCATGCACTATCGGCCAAAATTTTCAACCTTTCATCGTAAATTGTATCTCTGGGATCTGCAAGGAACCTGTAGCCCTTCGCATGTGCTGCAGGTCCTAAAAAGTCCTGGTCAATTCTGACGGCTGGACATGATGAGACGCACAGCCCGCACCAGATACACTGGGCAAACTTCCAGAGCTCCCTCTGGTCCTCCGGCCTTAACCTATGTTCACCGTTACCTTCCGTTACTTCCTTGCTAGGATATAGCCTAGGTTTAACCTTGAACATCCTGGTGTAAAAATCGTCCATGTCCACGATCAGGTCCTTCTGAACCTTGAAGTAATCCATGGGCTCAACAGTTATCTGGTTGCTATCATACTTCTTCACCAGGTCTAGAGCCAGGGTCTTACACGCAAGCCTTGGCTCCCCATTAATTTTCATGGCACAGCTACCGCACACAGCCATATGACATGAGGCCCTGTAAGCCAGGGTTGGATCTTGCTCCGACTTTATCCTCCTGAGAACCTCAGTCATTTGGGTGAATCTGTCCACCAGTAGCTTGTACTCCTGCCAGTACTCTCCCTTCTCCTGGTTATACCTTCTTACCTTGACTATGATCTCCCTCTGTTCCGCCTGACTCTCCATGTCAGTACACCCTCGCCTCAGGTTGCCACCTAGTCATAGTCACGGGCTTAAATCCTATCTCCACCTGATTACCCTTCAAGTAAGCCAAGGTGTGTTTAAGCCAGTTTTTATCATCCCTCTCTGGATAATCGGTCCTGTAATGGGCGCCCCTTGATTCCGTTCTGGTCAACGCCGACTTAGCTATTACTACAGCCAAGTCCATCATATTCCTCAGCTCCAAGGCGTTAAAGAACTCGGTATTGTAGGTTTTACTCTTGTCAGTAACGTACATACTCTTCACCTGTGCCCTGAGCTTCTCTACCTCTGACAGGGCTGTCTTCAACAGATCCTCGTTCCTGAATATTCCAACATCGTCCCACATCACCTGCCTGAGTTTATTGAGTATCTCACCGAAATGTACCCCGGACTCACTCTTCACGAAGGTATAGGCATCGTCAAGGAGTTTCTCCGCTTCCTTTTCCAGGGTAGTGGAGGAGGACTCCTCATGCTTCCTGAGATACTCAACAACAGTCCTTCCAGTCTCCCTACCAAAGACGAGAGTCTCGAGCAGGGAGTTTGAACCCAGTCTATTGGCACCGTGAACTGACACACAGGCCACCTCTCCCGCCGCGAACAGACCCTGCAGATCACTGTTCTTTCCTGTTATATCCACGTCTACGCCGCCCATGTAGTAGTGTTGTGCAGGTCTAACAGGGATGGGCTCCTTGGTCGCGTCCACCCCCGCAAAGCTCATTGCCGCCTCATAGGCCAACGCAAGTCTCTCCTTAATGTAGCTCTCTCCCAGATGGGTGAGGTCCAGCCCAACGTAACCTCCCGGAAATCCCCTTCCTTCCCTTATCTCTATGGTGATGGACCTGGAAACTATATCCCTTGGAGCCAAGTCAAGTTTTTTGGGGGCATACCTGGTCATGAACCTCTCCCCCTTGTTGTTTTTCAGGATTCCTCCCTCTCCCCTGGCTGCCTCACTGATCAAGATGTCTGAGGGATAAAGGGCTGTAGGGTGAAACTGCACAAATTCTGGATCCTTAAGGGCTGCCCCGGCCCTCAGGGCCATGGAGTATCCATCCCCTGTGTTTATGTAGGCATTGGTGGTATGGGCATATAACATTCCCATGCCTCCTGTGGCTAGAACCACGGCCTTGGCCTTGAACAGGACTGGCTCCATGGACTTCATTTCCATGGCCAGAACGCCGGCTACCCTCTTCTCGTCCAGTACTAGGTCTACTGCAAACCATTCGCTATAGAAATCCACGGAGAGACCTGAGACCCTCTCAAATAGCGTGTGCAGAAGCGCCATCCCAGTTTTATCTCCAACGAACCTAGTCCTGGGATAGGTTTGTCCCCCAAAATAACGCAATGCAACTCTACCATCAGGTTGCCTATTAAATAACGTGCCCCATCTTTCCATTATCTCGACTATTTCCCCCGATTTTTGTGAGAGTAACTCTGCAGCGTCTTGATCTACCAGATAATCTCCTCCCTTTACCGTATCATAGGTCATGTAGTCTGGATTGTCATTGGGATCCGAGTTACCTCTAACATACGCGGCTATTCCGCCTTCTGCGGAGGAGGAGTGAGACCTTGTGGGAAAAACCTTGGAGATGACCGCTACCTTGTAACCTGCAGAAGCGATCTCGTGGGCCGACATTAGCCCTGCTAATCCTCCTCCAAGAACTACTGCGTCATAAAGAAGTTTGTCCATACAAAAATCGCAATAGATACGTTATTAAGAATTACTTTAAGAGAGTAGTTCAGATAGGTTCTTTATTACAAATGTAGGGCGTATTCCCGTTCTTTCTACGTCGTGACGCTGTGAAATACCGGTTAGAACTAGGGCGGTATCAGCTCCCAGATCGTTCCCCATCTTGATGTCAGTTTCCAGTTGATCGCCAATAACCAAGACTTTCTTCAGGTCATTTATTCCCATGAGCTCCATTGCTACCTGAACAATCCACTTATTGGGTTTCCCTGCCACAAAGTCCGGTTCCCTCTTCAGCGCATATATCAGCGCGCTGGCGAGAGCACCTGCTCCCAACCTCAAACCGTCCTTAGAGGGCCATAACCTATCCATGTTTGTGACAACGAACTTGCTACCTCTCCATATACATCTCATACCAACGGATAACTTATCGTAGGTAACTAGCCGGTCCAACCCCAGTATTACAACGTCAGGGTTCTCCTTTTCGGCATTAGCAGTCATAAGGACCTCGTATCCTGCATTTCTTATCTCCTCCACTAGACCTTCCTCTCCAATCACAAAAACCTTCCTTACATCCCACGTCTTTTTCATGTAAAGGACGGCCGCTAAACCGCTGGTGATGATGTTTCTAGGATCAATGGGCAGGCCCAAATAGTTTAACTGCCTTGAGAGGAGAACCCTGCTGAACCCGGAGTTGTTGGTGACTAGAATTACCTTCTTTCCTTCTTCTATCATCCGTCTAAGGGAGTTTATGTTATCCCATATGGGTTCGCCCTCCATGAGAATGACTCCATCAACGTCGCTTATCACCAAGTCGTAGTCTAGCCCCATCTCGCTATCGCCTCCATCTTGGTCCTGAGTGCCTCTGAAGTTATGCCCTGACCTAGATCGAAAAGGAATAGTCCCTGAGGGTTGTAAAGCGCTGAATCACACGACCACTTGCCAGGAAAGGGCCTCATTATCTTCACGTAATTGGCTCTCCCCTCAAAAGCAAATATTAAAAAATCCCCTAGATCCTTGATCTCAACGTAAAACATTGTGCACTCTCCCAGGTTATTTCTGATAACCTTCAGAGGGCTTATTCCACCCAGATCGATTTCAATCATTTTTTTATCCACTCCCGTTGTGTAAACACGTGGATTCAGAAAAACTAACTAGAAATTACTATTCTAAGCTCATAAGGTTACCATCGACGGAGGCCCTTTCAATCTGGGTTGGGGCTGAAGTAGGCCTTTCCTTTCTGAGATCCCTGTCGGATGGCTTTGCATATTTGACGGGATTCCTTGTTTACCTAGTTCTGTCCCTGTTATCACTCCACAGGAGAGTTAGAACTTTCCTTGCTATGGCTGGCATGTTCGGGATACTTTACCTCATAATATCTTTCTTTCCATTAGTGATACCGCTGTCCTTTGGCCTGTTCATCCCTTTAATGACATACGTGATGCTGATAGATTATGGAGATCTGACCTCCCCGGCCTTAACAACAGTCACAGGACTGGTCTCAGCCCTCTCCACGTTTCCTAAGAACCTTGAACTGGTCATTGCCTTCTATCTGGTTGTGGGATTGTTCTCATACCTATATCTAATCCTCGTGAACAGAAAGGGAAAAAGCATTACGGGTATCTCCTCTCTTAACATCGTAAGGCCTTTCCTTAAGGCCATGAGCTACAGAAGGGATGAGGAAGTGGAGAACTTTCTGGAAAAAATATCCACAGAGTTCCACTCAAGCACACTCGTTCTCAAACTCGGTGATCTACTTCTAGTTTTACCTAGGATACACTTTGGAATGTATGGAAAGGTCGGAAGCTCCCTCTTCCCCTACCAACTGGAGGAGCTGATGGGTGACAGGGTGATTGTGTTTCACGGACCTGGAAGCCACGAAATAGACGTTGCCTCAAGTAAGGAATCTCGCAAACTGGCTCAACTTATTTCCTCAAGGATCAAGGAGGGGAAATGGAAGGAGCTGAAATTTGGGGGGATAAAGTTTCTGTCTCAGGACAGGTTTAGGATGACCTCGCTGGTCTTTGACCATGTGACCCTTAACTTCAGCGAGAGACCCGGTTACGGAATAGATGACCTTCCAGGAGGATTGTGGGATGAGTCACTGAAGACGGGGAACTTTCTCGTTGATTGTCATAATGAATCTCTGAAGGAGGAGATAGGTCACAGAGATGAAAGGGCCTTAAGGGAATTCATTTCAAGGAAGATTCCAGTAACCGAGGAGAGACCCCTATTCGTGGGATACGGCGAGTCCGAGATAAAGTCTACGTGTGAGGGAATCTGTAACAGGAAAGTTAAGGCGTTAATAATTGGGGATGGCGAGAAAAGAATACTTGTGGGTTACATATTTGCCAACAACGCCAACGAGGAAACGGGAAGACTCTTACAAGAGAAGTTTGGTAACATGTTTGATAAGGTTATTCTTGTGACTCCGGACGACCATTCGTGCACTGGAACGTCTTTCGGAAATCTTTACGCCCCCGCAGAGCCCTGCCCGCTCATAGTTGATGCTCTCGCTAGCGCAATTGAGAAAGCTGAAGCGGAATACAAGAGAGCGGACGCGAAATACATGATAGTAGACGGAAAAGTAAAAGTGATTGGAAAATTCATCTCCTCAATGGTGGAGGGATTGGAACAGGTGGGGAGTTTCGCAATGAGAACCTTCTGGATCCCAGTGATCTTCCCCTATGTGGTCCTTCTCATACTCCTACTTGGAAATTACCTTATCAAATTCTAGGATTAGCTGTTTAACTTCCCCTTTCCACTTTGGTAACTGATCTGGGCCAGCTGGATAGGCCCTGTATAACGTCTTTATCTCCTTCATATACTCAGCTACGTTCTTTAACTTGTAAAGCAATGATGGTCTTCCCAAACCCGCAATGACCCTCATTGCCTTATCGGCAACGGACAGCTGAAGGTCTCCTGTCATACTCGCCTCCAGAAGATCCTCCTCCCTGATAACCTTCTTCCTCATCCCGTAGTTGATGTCGTCGTCGGAGAGCTTCTGAAGGAACCTCCTGAACAGTTCTAGGCTCGCCTGCTTCGCCCCATAACGCTCATTATAGCACAGGTTAGTCTCCCAGAGGGATTGGGCGGAGAAATCCCCCTTTTCAAAGGAGTTCAACGTTGCCCTAGCTGCGCAGAAACCTGATATCATGGCGGAACCCTTTCCACCACCGTGTACGGGGTTAGCAGTGTAACCGGAGTCACCTATGACTATTATACCGTTCCAAACCAAGGTATCTAGGGGCCTCCTGGTTGGCACAAGGGCTCCTCCCTTCACTATCATCCTATTCCTATCAACGTCTGCCCCATACTCTTTCCAGTATTTTTCATAAAAGGTATAAATACTGGGATAACCCATTCCGCCCTGTATTCCCAAGCCTATGTTTACCTTATCCCTCCCCTTCGGGAAATACCACCAGTACCCTCCAGGAGATGTGGTCTGATTAATGAAAATCTTCAGGTAGCCAGGTTCATCAATGTCTTCCTTTGTATATGCCACTTCCCTATAGGCGATGTCAGCATCCCTCTCATCCATGTCCTCGGAAACGGGAACTTCATGTGGAAGTTTGCTCCTGAAGCTCCTCGAGTAACCGGTGGCCTCTATAACCATCTTTGCCTTTACCTCTATCTGTTCCTCCTTCCTCCTGTCAAATATCACAGCGCCTCTCACGAAGCCGTCCTCGAGAATTGGCTTCATGGCAGTTGTTAGGTCCATAACTTCTACTCCTCTGTCCCTAGCTTCCCTCAGTATTCTTTGCGTGTAGGCTGGGGCATTTATCTCAAATCCCTCGCCCTTCACTGTCCACTCCGTGGACATATCGGGGCTATACAGCTTGATTCCGTCGATTTTCTGTTCCAGTTGCTCCCCTTCCGGATAGGGCATGCCAAGATTGTCAAAGTGTTCCTTGCTCACGGCATCTCCGCAGGGTTTATCTCCTATCCTGTTCCAAGGCTTACTATCAATCAGGAGTATCTTGAGCCCCTTGTTGGCCAGATGCCAAGCAGCGGTGGAACCTGCGAATCCTCCACCAATTATTAACACGTCATAGTTTAGTTGTTTCAAAAATATCCCTGCCAGCTTTTCTCCATCCAAAATAAAAATCTACTTACAATTATCCTTTATCATGGAGATCTTTAGGGAATCTGGAAGCGCTGACATTAACTTGCTCATGGAGTACTTGTTATCCTCATCGCAATAGGTCATAATGCCGTCAATGCCAAGCTGGGAGGCCTTCTCAAACATCTTCTTTACGTCCTCAGGTTTCCAAGTGTACACCTCTAGGCCCAGATCAATGTTGTCAAGTATAGCTTCCCTCGCACTGGCCAGCACTTGCCAGTGGGGAAGGGAAGATATCACGTTGATGAAAATCTTCCTGTAACCTGAAGTCCTAGCATCCTTCATCAGCTTCCTGAAGACATCAGCTAAGGTCTCCTCCCTAACCTGCACTAGGACCAGGACGGCCTTATTTCTCAAGTCCATGGGTTTATCCTGGTCAGCTTAGTTAATATTAGTAATGTGTCCCAGTTCGCGGTGATACGCTAAACTCCATTCCTTTGTTTTTTAAGTTGAGGAAACAATATAATATTGTGATAGTCCAGATAATTTACAGAAAGTTTACCCCAGAGATTAGAAAACTGGTCCTAAAATTGAGGAAAATCAGGTCAGTTGAGGATATCATATTCAGCAAGGGGGAAAGAAACATGTTAATAGTGGACGGGATGGTGGCATGGAAAGAGGGAGATGGAGATCCCATGGAGGGATTTTACGACGTTAGAATAATCAAAAGTATGTCGGAAATAAACCTGGACGTCAGTGCGTGAGACTCCTGGTATAGTGCGAGGAATCTGTGATGACAACGTATCCGCGACTCTCGGGCGGGAACTCCCTGGTTATACCTCCCGCATAGATGACCCTTGCGAGTTTATCCACCTCCAACCTCTTGTGCTGGCCGATCACAAGCCAGTCCCAGGGTCCCGCCCCCACAGTTTTTCTCAATTGGTCAATATCTCCCTGATGTCCGTGAATTATGTAGTACTTTATGGAGGATGCGTCGGCAATGTACATGGTGGTCCCTATTATCTCTTCCCTGTACCTGGGTTCCGCCATGATGCACTTCAACGCATGGGGGTCCATGTCCCCCTGAATATAAACCAGTTGAGCCCACGGAGCAATGCTCCTTATAACGTAAAGCACGTCAATTACTCTAGGACATTCGTAGTCCCAGTAGCACTGTGTCGTATCACCGTTCAGCACAATGACCTCTGGCTCCTCCTTCTTTATCACGTTTGAGAGAACGCTCTCTATATGTGGTTCAGGAAACCTTATGTTGCTGAGGACCAATATCTTCATAACTGATCTACCTCATCAAAGAACACTTTCTCTCCTCCGTTCCACTTAATTCCTCTTGGCATTGCGCCGGTATTAAATGATGCTGAGGCGTAACCCTGGTAGTCTAGGGCAATTAAACCGAGGTTATCCCTGCCGAACGTTTCGGTGAACTTTCCCATAACCGCCCTAACGGATTCGTCCAGGGGGTAGCCCATGGCTCGCAACATGTCAATCTCCTTGGCCGGGAGCAACCTGAGAATGAGCTCTCCTATCCCTGTGCAGGAGACAGCCACCCTGGTAGTCGCGTAAAATCCAGCCCCAGGTACTGGCGAGTCCCCCACACGTCCGGGTAACTTGCCCCTGATTCCACCGGTACTGGTTCCGGCGGACAGATTTCCCTGTTCATCTAACGCCACTGCCCCTACGGTGTCCCCATCCCTTGAATTGTCGCCCATCTCTATATCTTCCCACACTGTCCTTACCATGAGGACATGCCTTCCCTGCTTCAAAACTTCATAGGCTCTCCTTATTGGATTTCTTGCCCTTATGGATCCCACCGAACCCACGGAAAGAGTCTTACCATACATCAGTCCAGCGTCCATCTCCACTCCTCCCTCTGAGTTCTTCACGCTTCCCCTTCCCGCGTTGAAAATTCCACTATCCTCCATGGAGGCTATGGCCTCCACCACCGCCTCCAAAGAGCTTCCTGCTCTGAACTCCCCATAACCCCTCTCCAGAGATTCCCTAAGAGCCTTCAAAGCCCTGTCCCTTTCCATATTTCTCCATGAGCCCGCTCCTCCATGAATTACAAGAACCGGCGAATTGTATCTCATTGACTCAATGTTACCATTAGATATTTTTATCTTTGATAACAGGTTAAAGATGGTTCAAATGAAGGACTGGCAAGTTGCTGGCGTCTCTCTCGTGCTGATACTGTTACCTGTATTACCCGCACTGGCTAACAGCTTTCCTGCTTTCCTGGGAGCCTCAATTGTGGGTTTCGCCATAGCTCTCTACCTTTTCTGGACATACAGGCCGTGGGCCGGAAAGGACAACGCAGTGGTCTCGCTGTACTTCACGGGAATATTCTCCTTTGGTCTCGCCCTAGGAGTTTTCTTCGTGTTACCCCTTCAGCCCAGACTATACGGTGTGGTATCAATCGTGGAATCCATACCCTTCTTCATCTCGTTCTACTTCGCCACCAAAGAAATATGGAAGGCCCTGTTCAAGAAGGACATCCTATACCTGGCAGACGGATATTTCGCCTTCGTCCTCACCGTGTTGATTGGGGCTGTAATAGGCAGGTTCCTCCACAACTTCTATGAATTAATTGTCCTTTATACAGGATTTCTTACAATGGGCTTTATACTGATGCTCTACTTTAGGAAGTAAGGTGTTTACATGAAGGTGGCCGTGGTAGGAGGGGGCCCGGCTGGGATCTCGCTTGGATGGTTTCTGAAGGGAACAAGGGTCGACGTCACCGTTTACGAGGGGCTTGATGACGTCGGGAAGAAGCCCTGCGCGTGGGGAGTTCTCAAGGGGATAGAGAATTACCTGGATATCCCAAAGGAGGCTATATACAGTGAGATAAAGGGGTTCAGGATTTTCCTTGACAATAAGCTCATCTCCGAGGTCAGGGAGAGGGAGAGGCTCGGTTACATTGTGGACAAGCCACTCCTCCTTAGGAAACTTGGGGAAAAGATCGACCTCAGGCTTAACTCAAAGGTGGTCCTACACGGGGATAAACTTTTGGTGAATGGAAAGGAGGAGGAGGCCGATAAGGTGATAATAGCCACTGGGCACTACTCCCTCTCCAAGGACGTGACCATCCCCGCGCTCCAGTACATAACTGACCTGAATTACGACCCTGAAATGGTGGATATGTACTTCTATTCAGACCTCCTTGGATATGGGTGGATATTTCCAGATCCAAAGGGAGCCAAGATAGGGGTTGGTGGCTACGCTTCCGTGGATTTCATAAGGGAGAAGCTTAAGACCATCACTTCCGGGAGGATCCTGACACAGCACGGGGCAAGGGTTGCCGATTACGGCGTCTTCGAGGATAGACTGAACGGATCCTACATCGGGGAGGCTCTAGGAACCGTTTATGCGGTCACCGGGGAGGGGATAAGGCCATCCATTATCTCCTCTAAGATAATGGCCGACTCTCTCCTAGAGGGAAAGGACTTCTCTAAGGAGTTCAGGAAAAGCAAGCTTCACTGGACCCTCCAAGTGCACGCTGAGGTCATCAAGAGGGCCAAGGCATCCAATTCGGTGAAGGGATTGGAGAGGGTATTACTGAGGGCAGATCCCAAGCTAGTTGTGAAGTTCGCTATGGGCGATTTTGGGAAGTTAGACCTTATTAAACTGTTCGGGAGTGCTATATTATGACAGATTATTATTACCTGGATAACGTGGACAGGAAAATTCTAAACATTTTACAGAAAGATTCCAGGACTCCCTTCTCCAGGTTGGCCAAGATGCTTGACCTGAGCGAGTCTACAATTCACATGAGAGTGAAGAGGCTCGTGAAGGAGGGCGTCATCAAGAACTTCGGAATAGAGATTGACCTAGATAGAATAGGCCTGAACGTTTTAGCCTTTGTTCTCATCAAGGCGGAGCCCAAGAAATACGAGGAAATACTAAAGAAACTGGTGGAGATGAACGAGATCTACGACATATATGACGTGACTGGCGAGTACTATGCCCTCCTGAAGGTGAGGGTGAAGTCTAGGGAGGAACTGGCCAAGGTTCTGGACTATATTGGCAAGCTGGAAGGGGTTACCTCAACCTACACCATGGTCGCCCTGAGAACAATAAAGGAGAAGAAGTACCTGGATGAGACTTAAGGGCACTGAATCCTTTTTAACGCCTCCTGCTCTTTATGTGCGATGAGCTCGCAAAATAGGGCACAGATTGCTGTTATAGGGGGATCAGGTCTATATGATCCTGAGATTTTCTCAAACGTAAGGGAGATCAAGGTTCACACGCCCTACGGCGAAACCAGCGATCTAATCACACTTGGCGAACTGGAAGGGAGAACCGTGGCCTTCCTTCCTCGCCACGGAAAAAGACACAGGATACCCCCGCACAAAATAAACTACAGGGCAAACATATGGGCACTGAAGGAGCTTGGAGTAAAGTGGGTCATCTCGGTCTCGGCAGTGGGTAGCCTAAACCTTGATTACAAGCCAGGGGAATTCGTTATCCCAGATCAGTTCATTGACATGACCAAGAGAAGAGAGTACACCTTCTACGACGGTCCAGTGGTGGCCCACGTGTCCATGGCCGAACCGTTCTGCAACTCCCTGAGGAAAATCATCATCGAGAGTGCCAAGAGGTTGAACATAACAACCCACCCCAAGGGGACCTACATCTGCATAGAGGGGCCCAGATTTTCCACCAAGGCCGAGAGCATCGTGTGGAAGGAGGTGTTTAAGGCGGACATCATTGGAATGACCCTGGTCCCCGAGGTGAATCTGGCCTGCGAGGCTGAGATGTGTTACTCCACAATAGCCATGATCACCGATTACGACGTCTTCGCTGAGGTTCCCGTGACGGCTGAGGAAGTCACCAGAGTCATGTCGGAGAACACGGCTAAGGCGAAGGCCCTGTTAAGGGAGGTAATAAGGTCTATTCCCGAGAAGCCCGACGAGAGAGAGTGTTCCTGTTGCCACTCCCTGAGGACAGCTCTAGTGTGATAGATCAGCTCAGGCCCCCCAAGATATCCCTTCCGTCCTTCTCCACCATAGTTTACGGGTACGGGATGGAGCTTCCTGCCTATACTCTTGCCAGGGGGTATGTGGCGCTCACAGGAGAGTCGGTGAAATTGCTAGGGGTATATGACTTCACGTTTCTGGACTCGCCCTACTCTGAGAATAAGGAGGTGGTATTCTTCGTAAATGATGACTCGGAGTTAAGAGACCTGGAGAACGTGGTGAAATCCCTTAATGTCAAGGGAACTCTCCTGACGTGTGGACAGAGGAAATTTACCCTGAAAACGCTTGGGTCTGAGGGTGATCTCTGCGAGGTCAACCTGGCCCTCTCATCCTTATCTTGGCTCACCAGATTCCCCTCACCCAGGTCTAAACACCTTTCAGAGGAACTTGATATGTCAGATCTTAGGGAGTGGATAGATGGAAAGATCCAGGAAATTGACCCTTCCCTGGATCTGGTGGTCTCCCCGGTTCTTCTACCTTCCTTGACACTTCTCAGGCGGAATCTGGGAAAGAAAGTAAAACCATTTTACGAAAATGACTTTTCCGACTCCAACGTAGTATATACTGGTGTTGACACCTTGATTGGTAAAAGGACTGCCTTCCAGTTGAGAAATCAGGGTAAGAAGGTGAGGGAGGTTCTCCTGGATACTGATCCATTGACGGCTCCCATATATTTAAGTATAATGTCTTACATTTTTAAGATTAGAACTAAAGGAAGCTGATCAAGATTGGACCTGATGGAGTTTTGGTTTAGGAGCAGGGCTGTCATTGATGACCTTGTGGAGAAGTTCCTTGATGAATCAAAGGAATGGGAAACCATGGAGATGTCCAAGTACATCATGAGGGACGGGAAGAGGTTCAGGGGAACTCTTATGTTTCTCTTCAATGGAGCACTGGGAGGGGAAGAGAGGGATGCCTATCCAGGGGCACTTGCAACTGAGATTCTCCACTCTGCCTCACTGGCCCTTGACGACATTGTAGACTATGACGAGATCAGGAGGGGAATGAAAGCTGCTTGGGCGGTTTACACGAACAGGAAGGTAATTTTCGTGTCCAACTATCTCATTCCCACAGCCCTGAACATAATCTCTGGCTACGGGGACAAGGCACTGAGGATAAGTGTGGACCTGTGGAAGGATACAGCTGTGGGAGCACTCAAGGACATGTACGGGAAGGACGAGGATTACATGAGGACCATTGAGCTCAAGACCGCCTCCCTCTTCAAGCTTCCGACCATGCTCTCCTCCTTCTCCTCTGGAAGGAGCGAGTTCCTTGATACCCTCATGGAGGCAGGAAAGGACCTGGGGATCATTTACCAGCTTATTGACGACTATGTGGACTGCGTGACGCAGGAGAAGGACAAGCTGGTGGGAAGCGCAAAGCAACTCTTCTCCTTAACTTCGGGCAAGTTTGAGTCCTTCGTCAGGTTGAAGTACAGGGAATACAAGGAGCACTATGAAAGTCTCCTTAGATCCCTTCCAGTACAGGGAGATTATCTAGATCAGCTCGTAGCTCTCCCTGACTTTTTGGCGTTCGGTCTCATGGGAGAGGCTGGAATAAAGAATAAAATATTTTAGGATTACCCCCTTCAGGAGAGAAATTTGGCAAAGATAGCAGTAGTTCACGAGTCACAGAAAGTCACTGAGGCCTCAAAACAACTGTTGCTGGAGATAAAGGCAAGGGGTCACACAGCCTATTACATAAGGGTTTCAAGGATTAACTCATCCATAGGGAGCGACCTCGGGATATCCTACGCTGGAAGGAAACTGGAACTGGATGGAGCACTTATCAGGAATCTTGGCTTCCTCACCACCATAGAGCAGATGATAAGGAGAGCTGACGTTCTCAGGGAGATTGAGAACCGTGGTGTAGTGACCATGAACAGGATAAAATCAATGTTGCTGGCCAGGGACAAGTACGCCAGCATATCCAAGTTGAATAGGGCTGGCATACCCGTTCCCTTCACTGCCCTCGTTGAGGATCCCTTTGAGGTAATGAGGCTTGTGGAGGAATGGGGCGAGGTCGTGATAAAACCCTTAGTGGGGAGTCTCGGGCTGGGATCCGTTAAGGTTTCCGATCCTGACATAGCCTTCAGGGTGGCCAAATCCATCCTGTCGGTGAACCAACCAGTTTACGTTCAAAAGTACGTGAAAAAACCCAACAGGGACATCAGGGCCTTTGTGATAGGTGACAGGCTGTTGGGAAGCATCTACAGGATATCGCAGGAAAACTGGAAAACCAACGTGGCGCAGGGCGCGCTAGTACAGGCCATATCCTCAGCTGACCTCAAGGAGATTGAGGAGATCAGCGTGAAGGCTACCAAGGCACTGGGGCTGGATTACTCCGGAGTGGATATAGTGGAGGACCTAGAGGGAGGCTACAAGGTGCTGGAAGTGAATGGAGCCCCCATGTGGAAGGGATTCCAGACCGCAACCTCCCTGAATCCCGCAAAGTACATTGTGAACCTTCTCCTTGAGAAGATAAGGAAATGAGGAGAAGCAAAACCGTCTGAGCCGTGATGTTGAGCTCTCGCCCTGATCCTCTATAGATTATTGTCTATAGGTTCCCCTTGCAAACCCTTTTATTAGAACACGGGCTATAGACAATTGGAGGAGAATGAAATGATGTATGTGAGATATTATAGAACGTCACTGGGCTTAGATGAGTACGTCACCATGTCCGCGCTAGGCTAACCTTTTTATTGAGACAGTGAAATAGCCGTTTCCGCATCTTACAGGAGATTCCACTTCCCCTTTCATGAATACCAGTGTGTTCACCCTGTGTTCGTTCAGGTTCACTGGATCCGGCGATATTAGAACTTTCTCCTTCCCCAGGGCAATTGGAGTTTTATGAAGTGCAGAACACCATGAAAATGAAGTGATACCCGGTACCACCTCTCTGATCTCTGTGAACTGACCAAGTCTATATAGGGAGCTATAAAACGCAGGATCCCCCAAGGTTACGTACACCACGTTGTTGTAGGACCTTATCTGATCCACTAAGCCCTGGTAGGCAGACCTGTCCTTCCTCACCGGTAAGGGAAACTCCAGGACCTCCTTTCCCTGGACATGGGGTAAAACGGCGTTAAAGGTAATCCTCTTGGAGGATGTTGGGATCACCACCAGATCTGCATCCCTGATGAGCCTGAGAGCCTTCAGGGTGAGAAGTTCCGGGTCGCCAGGGCCGACACCAACACCATAAAGGTTCATTTCAACCCCCTATACGAATGTATGAAGTCTGGGGAGTACAGATTGCTCCTCTTCTCTCCCTGGAACCGGAGGCATTCGCTCACCAGGATCAGGGCAGTCTTGGTTATCCTGTTCTCCCTTACCATCCTTTCCAGGTGCTTGAGTTCACCCCTGAGGATCAGCTGATCGCTCCAACCAGCCCTATACACCACCGCAACTGGATAGTCCTGGGGAAACACCTTGAGCAGTTCCTCCTGAACCAAGTTGACCAGATGAATAGAAAGAAAGATCACCACACTGGAGTTCCTGTCCAAGACCATCCTCCTCTCGTACGAGGTCCTGTAGGGTAGTCGCGTTATGATAATGGACTGAGGCCCTCCGGGGCAGGTTAACTCCACGCCCAAGAGTGATGCGGAGAGCTGAAAGGAGCTTATCCCTGGAATTATCTCAGCTTCTATTCCCTCCCTTGCCAGAAGGGAAATCTCCTCGCTGATGGCCCCGTAGATGGAGGGATCACCGTCGTGAGCGATACATACCTTCCTGCCCTGCTCAAGTTCCTCCTTTACGCTCCTAACTATCTCCTCCATGGTCATGATAGCCGTGTCGCGGGTAATCTTGTCCTTAAACAAGTTTTTCACGTCGTCACTGATCAGAGAACCGGTGTAAAAAACAACGTCACATTCCCTTAACCTTCTCAAGGCCTTCAGGGTGATTAGCTCTGGATCTCCGGGACCAACCCCTAGAATGGTGACACTGGGTTTCAACTTCCTCCCTTGGAGCTACCGCTTTCCATTTTTTTAAGGCTGTTTACCAGGGCCAGTGAAGTTGAGAGCGTCGGGTATATCTCCTTCTCCGCTGGAACCACTACTATTAGCCCTCCTCTCTGTGATATATCCGATAGGGTCTCCAGGAACCTCAACTGAAGGGCCATAGGATTAGTCTGGTAGGACTTGGAGGCCTCAGCCAGGATAGTGGAGGCCTGCTTCTCACCTTCGCTTAGAATTACCTTGGCCCTCCTCAATCTCTCCGCCTCCGCCTGCTTAGCAATGGCAGTTAATAGGTCCGGAGACAGTTTTATATCCCTCACAGTCACTGCCGTGACCTTAACCCCCCACGCCTCGGTGTAGGAATCCAGTATCTCCTGTAACTTTTTGTTTATCTCTTCCCTCTTGCTAAGGACCTCGTCGAGCTCCATCTGCCCTATTATATCCCTCAAGGATGTTTGAGAAATGTTTAGGACTGCCATGTTGTAGTTGGCCACCATGGAAACGGCCTTCATGGGGTCCACGACCTTGTAATAGACGACGGCATCTATGGAAACTGTGACGTTATCTCGAGTAATTGTTGTTTGGGGTGGTATGTCCACCGTCCTAACCCTTAGATCCACCACCAGCGGTTTATCAACGAAGGGGATTAGGAAAATGATACCAGGTCCCTTCAACGCTAATATCCTTCCCAACCTGAGGACCACTGCCCTCTCCCACTCCCTAACTATCCTGAAGGAGAGAGCTACGAATATCAGGATAATGATAAGGAGAAAGACTATTCCAACTAAATCTGCTACTAGAGACATGTGATATATGGGAGTTACAAAGTTAAAAACATTGGTTTCACATTTTTTCTAGTGAACTCAGGTATACTTTCTTACTAGGAGCGCCGACACCAGAATTCCAGCCGTGAGACCTCCTATCACCTCAAGTAGGAGGTAGTTCACGGAGGTTTGTCCGTGATATTTAACGTGATTGAAGTCCGAACTTAGAGCCTTCTTAAAGTTGTACGTCTCAAGGAAGTGAACCAGGGAGTCAAAGGCAGATGTGGTCACGCTTATTAAATGGTTTAACTGGGGAGAGGAGAGGGCGTAGGACTGGGAAAGGGAGTAATTCCCCGGAAAATACACTTCGTAAAACGACTGGGTAACGTTGGTGAATGTAACTTCACCGGATGAGTTTGTTATTCCCTGAGCTAGGGTGACTAGGCTTAGACCCTTCAAGACCCTTATCTCAACTTCCTGCCCTGAGAAGGTGTAGTTCCCGTAGGATAACTTCACGTGAACGGTATCGTTAACCTGCGTCACGTTTATCTTTGGTGGAACAGGCCAGAGAACGGAAGGTGTATTAACCCCCCGGTTAATTTCTGCGAACGGTTTCTGTATATTTTCCAAGTTGGGAAATGAGGTCACCCCGTAGGCTGACTCCGCTGTGTCCAAGCCCACAGACAAAGCTGAAGGAACAATGATCAGGTTGCTACCCTGGAGGAAGTAGAGCTCCTCGGATCCCTGAGCCAACATGTCCACTACACTTCCACCGCCTGGTCCACCCCACACCATCTCTAGGTCGTTTGGCAGTCCATTGGCCGATAGACCGCCAAGCTTGAAAAGGCCATGGAAGGGTAAAGTCAAGTATACCTTCTTGATCCCATTCACCGAGTACCCGAACTGAAGGTGCTGAGAAGAGTTCATGAATAGGGACAGGGAGACGGGAAGGGTAACGTTGAAACTGGGTCCCTGATAACAGTAAACCCCGAGGCCGTCAAAGGTTGTGGTGTTTTCCACAAGGGAAACGAATGGACCTGTGAGGTTCCAGAAATTAACAACCATGAAGACCTGGAAGGTTCTGTTATTTATCTCGTGAAACAGCATTACATCCTGAGCCCAGTAGGTGCCGTTGAGCATGACATTGAGCTGGAGGGACGCGTTTCCGTACTGAAAAGGCTGGCCAGAGATGTAGGACCTACCAATCTGAAGGGATGAGAGGTTCATGACCCCCATAACGTAGGGAGTGTAGTAGGTGGAGAAAAGGGAGAAGAAGCTAATCCCAACCGGCAATGAGATTCCTGTCTGAGCTGATGTCACAAGACCTAGAGGTAACAGGGCAGAAAGCACAAGAAGCAGTAAAATACCTACGGAAATGTAATACATGAATATGTTTTATAATGCCGGCCGTCAATAAAATTTTTGTGGCTCACGCTTATGTAATTCCGGTTATAATTATTCTCGTTCTAATTATAGCACTGATTCTAACTGGTTACATATCAGATCCCGTTGTGGTGGTGCCTTCGTTGGCGTTAATTGGTTTCCTATCCTACAGAATGATCTACGTCATTGCAAAGACTAGAAAGAGAAACCTTTACACCTATAGGGGAAAGGTGGGGAAGGCAGTGGATGACATTCCCAAGGGTAAGATAGGATATGTCCTCATTGAGGGTGAATACTGGGAGGCCGTAGCACTAGAGGACATAAAGAAGGACGAAACGGTGGTCGTAGAAGACATGAGGGATTTAAAGCTTCTAGTGAAGAGGAATATCAATGAAACTGTCGTTTGAAACTGTGAGGAGGTTGGAGGATTCCGGAAAGTACAAGCTAACAAGTCACGATGGTGATGTCCGCCTAGTGTATTACCCTCCCTCTGTGGAAGAGGCCTCGGGTGAGAGTGCAGACATTGTAAGGACCATGGAGATCAAGTTGAGGAGAGTTGAGGACGGATACGAAATACTTGGGGGAGAGGTAAAGGAGAATGGTGAGGTTTTAAGGGAGATTTCTCTAAACGAGTTGGAACTTTGGTTTCAGTTTCTAGAGGGATGAGCATGTATATCATGGCCTACGGGAGCCTCAGATATGGATTTGAATTGCATCATTACCTGAGGAAGGCTAGATTTGTCGGTCTTGGATACGCAGAGAATTACGACATGTATGATCTGGGGGGTTACCCGGGAGTAGTAAAGGGCGAAGGTAGAATTTGGGGCGAAGTTTACGAGATTGACAAGGCCACCCTGGACCTCTTGGATCAGGTTGAGGACTATAAGGGAGAGGAGGATGACCTTTACGTCAGGGAACTGACCACGGTTTTCTTTGACGAGAAGAGACTTCACAGACTCAATGGGGTTTACATTTACAGGTATAACCAGAGTATCAAGGACAGGGATCTCATTCCCTCTGGCGATTATTCTCGATGGATTGGAATGCCTGTCATAACCAATCTTTTTGCCTATGCGGAGAACACCAATTATGACGTATTGAGTGAAAGGGGAGTTAAGGAAATTCTCAGGGAGGTCAATGGGATTCTCAAGGGTTACAGAATGATATTCAACGTCCCCTGTAAGTATGGCCTCTGCGCCAACCTTAAGGAAGATCCTGAAGGGAGAGTTTGCGGTTACATTTACACCCTTGTAGAGGATTACCTCAACACCCTAGATAAGGCGGAGGGTCATCTCATAAAATACGTTAGAAGAACCCTTAAGGTTCTGGATGATCAGGGAAGGGAGTATTTCGCCGTGGCCTACGTATCCGATCAGGATATGGGTGAAGGTATGCCCTCGGAGGAGTATAAAAATATTATTTTGAAAGGCCTAAGCAGGAGATGGAAGTCAGGGTGCGTGAGCACTGGCCTGTGATGACTACTTCCCAGTCCTATGGGTGACGAGTCCTTTAAGTGCTGAGATCTTTAACTCCCCGGTAAAGCCAAGCTTCGCCGGGTAGAAGACATGGATCCACGAAAATGGGGGGCCTAGTCTGGTTTGTTGTGTATTTCACGTTAAAGGCTTCTTAAATACACAACAATATGAGGTTAGCCCCAAGAAGAATATCTTTGTGTTTTAACTCCCCGGTTAATGCATCAGCTTCTCGAGTTCGTCCAACTTTTGGGCCAGCTTCAAATCAAGGTCTGTAACTCCACCCTCGTCATGCGTAGTAAGGTGGATGACCACTCTATTATAGTATACACACAGGTCAGGATGATGGTCCAGGGAATCGGCCACTGGCTGAACCATGGTTAAGAACCTGATGGAAGAGGCGAAATCCTTGAACTTGAACTCCTTGACCAGCTCTCCGTTCTCGTATTTCCAGTTATGGAGAGTAGATAGGGCCTTCTCTATTTCCTGTGTTGAAAGTCTGGGCATGTCACTCTATAACATAGCAAGTTCTTATGTCTTCATATTGAAACTTGGACTACAGTATAAATGCAATGTTTCCTTTCTGGCTATACCCTAAAAGTAAACAAGTGAGTTTTTAATTGAACTGATGTTTTCAACTTTACCGTAGATAATACCTTGGGCTCAGTATTATTTGAAACCTTAACTGTCAGTGTGCAGATGCAGTGTTTCCTAGACTCAGATCGTTACAACTAAACTCATTATAGTTTGGCTAATTTATATAGGCCTTCATGCGAAGGAAGTAGGCCCTAACGGAGGAAACTCTGCATGTTTACAGTCTCTCTCCCACGTGAGTTTGGGGATTAGGGAAAATAACTAATGGAAACACTGCACATATACTGTAACACGTTCAGCTATCTGCTCCTGAGTAATAACATCGTGATATCATTACGGGATAATACTATGACGCTAAATGAAACTCAATTTAACCTAGGAAACTAAGGAAACTCCGTGATCAGAGAGGCGTTAAAGGGGGGTAAGGGCGAGGTTATTCGAAACCCAAAGGTTTTCATAGACCCCCTGTCAGTCTTCACGGATATCCCCTTCAGGGAGGACATAATCAGGGAGACGGCCATAGCAGTCAGGTATTTCGTGAAGAACGACGTTAAGTTCTCCAACCTGTTCCTGGGCCTGACGGGGACAGGTAAAACCTTTGTGGTTAAGTACATCTATAACGAGATTGAGGAGGTGAAGAAGGAGGACCAGGACTACAACGGGGTGAAGCAGGTCTACCTGAACTCTAGGGAGGTTGGGGGAACCCCTCAGGCTGTCCTCTCGGTAATTGCGGAAAAGCTTACCAATAGCCTAGTTCCAAGGCATGGGGTGAACCTGGGAGAGTATATTGACAAGATAAAGAGCGTGCTCAGGGGCAAGAAGGCCCTCATCTATCTGGATGAGGTGGACACCCTGGTGAAGAGGAGGGGAGGAGACATAGTCCTTTATCAACTGTTAAGAGCCGATGCAGACGTTTCGGTCATCATGATCAGTAACGACATCAACGTGAGGGATTACATGGAACCTAGGGTTTTGTCGTCACTGGGTCCATCGGTCATTTTCAAGCCCTATGATGCCGTTCAGCTCAAGGAGATCCTGGCCAAGTACGCCGAGTACGGTCTAATAGAAGGGACCTTCAACGACGAGATACTCTCTTACATAGCTGCAATATCTGCGAGGGAGCACGGAGACGCGAGGAAGGCGGTGAACCTTCTCTTCAGATCTGCGCAGTTGGCCTCGGGAATTGGTTTCATCAAGAAGGAGCACGTAGATAAGGCCATAGTGGAGTACGAGCAGGAAAGGCTTTTCGAGGCAGTTAAATCTCTTCCCTTCCATTACAAATTGGCATTGAGGGCCATCGTAACCACGGAGGACGTGGTAACTGCACATAAGGTCTACTCCAAGTACTGCGATAAGCTGAAGCAGAAGCCACTCTCCTACAGAAGATTCTCGGACATAGTCTCGGAGCTGGACATGTTTGGAATAGTGAAGATAAAGATAATGAACAGGGGAAGGGCCGGGGGAATTAGGAAATACGTGGAAGTTCATGACAAGGAGAAGATAATGAAAGCCCTTGAGGAGAACCTAGCGGAAGAGATGGGCTATGAGTACGACGAAGGATCCGATGTGGAAACGAGTTAAGGAACTGGAGGATAGACTTTCGCAACTGGAGGAGAGGAGGAGGAGGATAGAGGAGGAACTGAACTCGCTCCCCAACGGTCACTTGGAATCCAAGACGATTAACGGTAACGTGTACTACTATCTCAGGTACTGGGAGGAGGGAAAGCTCAAGAGCAAGTATCTGGGAAGGGATGCAATCAAGATTAAGGAGCAGGTGGAGAAGGCCTCAGAGCTGAAACGTGAGCTCTCCATGATAAAGGAAGAGGAGAGGAGGATTCGAAAAACACTTGACAGGATTTCGCTGGCCCTAGGTATGGGCTAAAGGGTATCCATGATGTTGATGAGTTCCTTGGTGAACTCAGTGGTGCTTAAGGCTTTCACTCCCATGAACCTGGCGAGGTCCTGGGTAACCCTCTTCATGGACACTGCCCTCAATATGGACTTCTCCACAAGATCAGCTGCCTCATTCCATCCCATGAACCTCAGCATGAGTTCACATCCCTTAATTATTCCCGTAGGGTTGGCCACGTTCTTCCCAGCGTACTTGGGGGCAGTACCGTGAATTGCCTCAAACATGCCTCCCGAGTCACCTATGTTTGCCCCACCCAGCATTCCGATATTTCCTATGAGGGCCCCCGCCGCGTCTGATATGTAATCCCCATTCAGATTTGGAGCCAGTATCACGTCGTATTCATCTGGCCTAGTTATGATTTGCTGGAACATGTTGTCAGCTATCCTATCGTTGACCACTATCTTTCCCTGAGGTGCCACTCCGTTATACTGCTTGGTAATCTCCTCCTCGGTCACAATCTTATCCCTGTACTCTCTCTTAATGAGGTCATAGGCCCAGTCTCTGAACGCGCCCTCAGTGTACTTGAGCACATTTCCCTTATGCATTATGGTTACCTTCTTCCTTCCATGCTCAATGGCGTAGTTCATGGCCATCCTGGTGATCCTTTCGGTCTTGAACCTGCTTATTACCTTGATACCTATCCCTGTGTCGTCCTCCACATCCACGTGAAGTTCGTTCTTGAGGAAAGACCTGATCTTCTTAGCCTCCTCGCTGTCATATGTGTACTCTATACCCCTGTATAGGTCATCAGTGTTTTCCCTGAAGATTATCATGTCCACCTTGTTAGGTTCCTTCAGTGGTGACTCCAGTCCGTCTATATACTTTACAGGCCTGATGTTGGCATACAGGTCCAGCATGAGCCTGATGGCTACGTTCACGGACTTCCATCCCTTCCCTATGGGAGTCTCCAGCGGGCCTTTGACCACGACCCTGTAGTTCATGAGCATTTCCTGAGTCTCCTTGGGGAACCTGTCCCCTGTCTTTGCAAAGGCCTTATCCCCTGCCAGCACCTCAACCCACTTAATCTCCTTCCTGGAGCCGTATGCCTTCTCCACGGCCTTGTCCACAACCTGCCTTGCTGAGGCAACAATCTCAGGTCCTATACCATCTCCCTCAATGTAAAGTATCACCGGTCTGTCCGGGACTATCCATCTCCCGTTTTGGAATGAGATTTTTTCACCGTCATCGGGGACTTGCGACATGAAAGTTAGGTAGTTCGAACAACTTTTAACTTTTTGGATGATAACGCGGTACTCGTTAACCGGGGAGTTAAAGTCAAATTTTGTGCCGATAATCACTCCTTTCTTGCAAGGTAATAGAAGAGCGCGTTCTCCTCCCTGTAAGAGATCTCCTTGAACCCCTTCAATTCCGTTCTCTCCCTCCTCACTATCACAGGATCCACGAGGAGGAACGTTCCTCCATCCCTCAGAACCCTTCTTATCTCGGTGAAGAGGGACTCCCTCTCGTGTTTTCTCAGGTTGTAAACGAACATCACCGAGTAAACGAAGGAGAAGGAGGAGTCCTTGAGTGGAAGCTTCAGGTCAGGCCTCTCAATCTTTAGAAACTCCACCTGAGCTCCCTCCTCCTCAGCGTTCTTTACAGCAGTCTCCAGAGGAAATTCATCCCATATATCCAGCGCAGTGATTTTTCTCTTCCATAATTTGGATAACTGTATGGGAATGAGCGAATTTCCGCATCCCACATCCAGTACTTCTCCCTCAACCTTTAGCTGTGCAAGTCTCTTGAGAATGAAGTTCTGCTCATCGAGGGTTATGCCCATCCTTCTCACTGGATAGTAAGTTGGCATATTACGATCCTACGTTAAGAGGAAATGTTAATATTTAAAGATAAATATTAAAAAGCAACACCTCTTCCTTCGCGGATCAGTGGCCTAAAATCAAAAAATGTCACGAAAAAGTTTTTGATATTACAGGTGCATGGGGAACTCATGATCAAGGAACTTCTGCTCATAGCACTTATCTTAAGCCAGGGAATACCACTATTTCATCTTGGGCAACAACAGGGGTCTACCCTTCCTCCCTCTCAGCAGGTCATGGTCTCCATAGTGGAGAAACCGCAGAACTTGGAGTTACTCCAGCTCTACGTTCAGGAACATAAGGTTCTGACTAGGGAACAAGTTCAATCGCTTTTCATTCCTACGGAGAAGATAGATCAACTTGTGCGTTACCTGAACAGTTACGGCATAAACACAAACGTGTACATGAATGTGATAACAGCGACGGGCACGGTATCCCAGTTTGAGAGAGCCCTGGGAGGAACCTTCTACTTGGAGAGGTTTCATAACCTGACCTTTTATCAGTATGTTGGCGCCAGTTCGCCCCTTGTTTCCAACGCACTGGTCTTCTCCACCAACGTCACCACCTCACTTCTACAGAGGCCCAGCACCCTCATTAATGTGACGCAGGCAGTTGCCTTCTCCCAGGTGACTCCATCTCAACTTAGGTATGCATATAACGTCACTCCCCTGCTTCACAGGGGAATAAACGGCACAAATGTGACCATTGGCATTGTGGACTTCTACGGAGATCCATACATACAACAACAGCTTCAGGAATTTGACTCTGACTATAACATAAGCAATCCTCCCTTCTTCAAGGTGGAGAGTATAGGTGCATACAACCCCAATGACGGGATCTCCAGCGGGTGGGCACTTGAGATTTCGCTTGACGTGGAATATGCTCATGTGCTAGCCCCAGGTGCGGGGATAATACTTTACGTTGCGAATCCCAACGCAACCCTTCCCCAGATCATTGCCTACATAGACCAGCAGGATCAGGTCTCCGTGGTCTCGCAGAGCTTTGGCATCCCGGAGATATACGTGGCCTTGGGCTTAATACCCCTATCCATGGTACAGTCTATGAATTACGAGTACTGGTTGGGTGAAGTCGAGGGAATAACCTTTGTGGCCAGCAGTGGTGATGGAGGAGGAAACGGGTATAACTTCTATCTCTCTCCCTTGGGAAACCTAGTGCTTCCGGCTTCTGATCCCTACGTGCTTGCTGTTGGGGGAACATCTTTGTACTACTCCAACGGAAGTGTTGTCCAAACTGCGTGGAGCGGTGAAAGTTTGTTCGGCGCATCAACGGGTGGATACAGCGTGATATTTCCCAGTCCTTGGTATCAGGGTGCCCACGGGTTCAGGATGGTACCGGACGTGGCAGCCGATGCAAACCCATACACGGGGGTTCCAGTCACATACTACTACAATATCTCCGAGCTAGTGGGAGGTACCTCTGTGGCCTCGCCCCTTGTGGCAGGTATTCTGGCGCTGGCCGTTCAAGTTCACGGTAAACTTGGATTTGTGAACCCTCTCATCTACTCATTGAACGGAACAAAGGCCATATCTCCCGTGGAGTACGGGTATAATACACCCTATATTGTGAACGGAACTCCAAACCCAGTCACGGGCCTAGGCTATATAAATGCAGGCTACTTCGTATCCATGATTTCCCCTACCCAGGGTATATCTGTAGCAGTGCAAAACACCACCTACATGGACGGCCAGGAGGTTAACGTTGTTGTCAAGGCTCCACCCTCACCTCAACCGCTCGCCCAGATCTTCAATGGATCGGCACTGGTGGGACAGGTTCCGCTAACCTACAATGGAACATACTGGGTTGGCCAATTCCAGGCTACCGGATCGGGAGTTGAGGAGGTGATAGTTACCCAGGGCAATCAGATGTCCGGAGCATACTTCACAGTTGGCCTGCAAGCTCAGTATCTCCTTCCTCAGGTTGCGCTTTACCCAAGTCCAGGCAACCTGCCAGTTCTGGTCCACTTAACCTATCCAAACGGAACTACCGCCTATCCCAGGTCCCAGTTCTCGGCTAGCCTGTATAGTTACAACCCGGAGACAGGGCAGGAGAAGTTGATCTCAACTGTAAAGCTCACTCATCCCCTTGTACTGAACTTCAGTCAGTACGGCATCACCCTAAGTAACGCATCCGATTACGTATTCGGTACCTTTTCCCTGAACTCCTCCATGGTAAGTGGAATATATCTGGTTAAGATTCCGGGCACTTACGGTTTCGACGAACTGGTTGCAGGAATATATGTGGTACCCTACGTGGTCCCTGGCATAGCTACTGAACCCCTGGTAGTTACTCCGGGAGAGAACTTCACCTTGGCAGTGTTCGCTGAAACTCTGGGTTCGCCTAATATAACAGTGAGTTTCATTAAGGATGGAGTCCCTTACTTCAATACCACAGTCAATTCCATTGAGACCTCCTTAGGTCAGTTCTACGTTAAGGAACTCTCCTTGCCCAAGGGAATTCCTCCAGGATACTACGACGTGTTAGCTTATGCCAGCTATAACTTCAGCAATTACACGGCATCAGGAGTAGGCGTAACTCAGGTTTACGTTTCTCCGTCGCCTGTTCAGATTACCTTGAGTGGACTCCAAGAGACCATGCTTCAGAACTCAACTCTGGTCATAAATGCATCAATAACATACCCCAACGGTACACCAGTGAAGTTCGGCACGTTTACGGCAATTGTTATTCCCTCATACCTACAGGGATCCTTTGACTCTCTGGCAATCTCCAATGCTGTCCCTCTGGAGTATAGGAACGGTTCATGGATCGGCTACTTCAACCTGCCCTCGGGAGGTAACTCCAACGGACTGGGACTTTCACCTTACGGCCTAGCTGGTTCCTGGCAGGTATATGTAGACGGTGTGACCTTCGATGGCTATCCAACCGCGCTCAAGTCATCCCTAGACTATAACACGCTAAACGTCATACCTCAACCCTATGCGACCTTCGTCCTCTTACCCTATGTCTTGACTCCGACCTTCAATGGAACCTCTGGGTACAACCTCTACATACTGAACGCCACTATAATTAACCATAACGCGACTCTTGTTAACTCAGTCATATATAACCTGACCGCAGTCAATGCCACGGTAAGCCTGATAAATAGCCAGGTTTTCCATTACACATTGTCCAACGCAACCCTCCTAAACAATACTGCGATTACTCCAGTTCAAATTCTAACCACTAGCGTGGGACATCATACTCCATTACCATCCACCGTTACCAGTCATATTACCTCGAGATCGGTTAATCAGAACCTATCAACTACAGTGGCATTAATAATCCTCGTATTCGGTCTAATCCTAGTCGTGTACGTGTGGAGAAGAAAATGAGAGGTTTTTAGTCTGTTCACCTGTTACCCAAACCAGGCCTTCTACATTTCTTAAAATAAGACTTAGTATATCACGATATTTCAGTGATCATTCCAACCCATCCTTCCTGATCATACATGATGTACTGAACCTTCACCTGAATTCTCTTAACTCCTGCCTTTGTCCTCACTCTTAGATTGTAAGTAAAGTAGTATATGTTACCGTCCGTCTCGACATCAGCCTTCTTGGGAAACTCAATCACGTAATCGTACTTTTCAGAGAGCTCCTGGATCTTTGTGGTTAGCCTCGTGATTATATCCTTCACGGAATCCCCATAGATGGGCTCAAAGGTTATGGCCCTTAACTCCTCCTTGAACGCAGAAATGCTTTCCGTCATCCTGAGCTTTCTTGTTTTTTCTCTGGTTTTCGCATCCACGGTATTCATTGTATCGGCCGAGAATAAAAATATCCCTGATCGCGTCTCTAGAAGTAAAAGTCCTCAAATAGCTTCCTTATCCTCCAACCCTCCTCCTCCAGCCACGCTATCCCTTTCTCTATATCCTGCCTTAGCCCCCTCACGTTATCTTGCAGGCCCACACTGGGGACGGAAAATGACGCGATTTTCTCTTCATCAATAACGGTATACATGTTCTCCAGTTTACTACCGAAGCCTAGTAAAGATCTGTTTCTTCCCCTATACATCAGGGGAGATACAACCTGTGTGAAGCCGTAGTCATCCTTCGCCACCAGGAGTGGAAGTATTACCTCCAGTTTCTCGTCAATGTAGATGGTCCTTCTGGCTAGGGATGCGAGTTCGTTGAGCTCCCTCCTTTTCAATTCCTTAACGCTCTCGAGAGCAGATTTTACCTCATTAACAATCTTTCTTGAAGCCTCAAGCTTACTGTCTACCTGGGCTAGTTCTTGGTTCTTCTTCGCAACTAGGGAGTCAATCTTTTCCTTGTAAACCCTTATCTCTCCCCTGTACGGCTCCAGGGCTTGGTTAATCTGTGCTTCAAGGTCCTTCATTAACTTGTCTTTTGCAGATTCAAGGGAGGAAACCTGTCTTTGAGAGACCGATCCGCTTTCCGCATCCAATCTCGTCTTGGCTATAACCCCGTATATCTCGGAGAGCTTTGGAGCAAACTCTAGTACCTTCTTCTTCACCTCTTCATAGGCAACTGGTTTCCTCTGTTTCAGGAGTTGTTCCAGCTCTCCCCTAGTTTTGTCTATCTCCTGGTCGTACAGGGACTCTATTCTCTGCCTTTCCTCAGCTATCTTTCCAATGAACGTGTCTGAAATCGCGATAAAGCTCTTGATGTACTCATCCACCTTAATCAGCTCGGAGTTCACCACGTCCTGAAGCCTCTTCCATTCCTCTACCTCTAGAGACGCCATCTCCTCCGTTATCTTCCTTTCTAGGATCTGAACTGGCAGGGACATGGATGGGTTTTTCAGGAGGGTTGTGATATCATCTCCTATCACGCCCTTTAGCCTAACGGACTCCTTCCCTCTGGGTTCAGCCCAGGGAATTTTCCTAACCAAGTTCAGGAACTCGTCCGGTGTAGCCACCTTTGAAAAGGAATCAAGATAGTGCTCGTAATCCCCCAAGACAGTTCTATTAAATGTGGTATCTAGTTTTCCTGTCTCGTCAATAAGAAGATAACCACCTGAATCCTCCATCCTCAAGAGAAGGATGGGCCAGCCCAACAAGGTAACGGAATTAACTCTTGTTCTCTTAGAGAGTACCTTAGAGAGCGCTACCACCAGCTGTTTCTCTGGAGAGAGTGGAGAGCCACTGGTGTCCACTACTAGGGCAACTTGGACAGTCTTCATGTGAGAACTTTAAAGCAATTCCCCACTATAATTCTTTAATCTTATGATCAGATAAGGCCTGTCTTCAAACGTAATTGGAGACCTCTAGGACCATTCTCTTCACTCCCTCTACGCTCTGAACGAAACTCGGATCTAGCTCCTCAAAATGACTGAGAAGTTTCACGGTTTCTGTAATACCTCTCTCCACTAGTAACCTGTCAATATGAAGGTTTCTCTGCCCCATTAGCACGGCCAGTTTCACTTCCTCGGTCTTAAGAAATTCATCCAGCTTACCTGCCAACCCTAGGGCCTTGAGCGAGTCTGCCCTGTTCACGGTCTTCGCCCAGGGGTACTTCTTCTTTACCTCCTCAAGGGCTTCGCTGTCGTAGGCCATATCGTTCAGAACTTCCATAATGTCCCTGGAATCGTCCTCCTTCCTCTTCCTTACCAGATCCGAAATGAAGGCGAAGAAATCCTGAGTTATTTTCACCTCTCCTTCCTCAGGATAGGGGTAGATCGAGTTAGCCGTTGCATCATCCCTTATTGCGGAGAAGGCCTTCTCTATGTCCTTCCTAGCCTGCTCCAGGGGAAGGGGTTTACTCAGAATCACAGATGACATCCCTACAACGGATATCACGTCCACACTTATCAGGAGCTGAACTGCCTCACTATATCCCGGTTCAGCCAGTTTGGGGTAAAACTTCCTGCTCCTCAGGTAAAGGTTGGGCCAGCTCACTAAGCTGAAGAGTATGGGACTCTTGGAGTAGTAAATTTTCATATAGTAACCGCCATTCAATCTTCTGTACACGGATACAGCCTTGTCCTTATCTATTCCAGCTTTGACCGCAAGCTCTATAAAATCCAAGATTATCAAGAAGAGAAAAAGAACGTCTGGGATTAAAAACTAGAGCTTACCTCTTGTCTATGTAGCCCTTCTCGATAAGGAGCTCAGCGGTGAGCACGCCCCCTCCTGCGGCCCCTCTAACAGTGTTGTGGATAAGCGACACGAACCTTATGGTCCTCGGATTCACTTGCTTGAGTCTGCCCACTACGACACTCATTCCAGGCGGATTCCCTGCCCACCTATCGAAGAACACCTGTGGTCTGGCATCTTGAGTAGTAACTAGGATTGGCTTCTCTGGAGCGGTAGGTAACTTCAAGTCCTGAGGTTCTCCCTTGAAGGACTCCATTGAGTCCATTACCTTTCTTACGTCTGTGTCCTCCTTGAAGGTCACGTATGCAACCTCGTAGTGTCCGTGAATTGTGGCAATCCTGTGTGTTGTAGCGTCTAGGGTTATCTCGTTAACACCTGGTTCCGGAACGTTCCTCTTTACCTCGGACAGAATCCTTGTTATTTCCTTCACGGTCTTAGCGTCATATCCATCCCCCAGCGGGAGAGCGTTGTCCACTATATCCAAGGACGCGATTCCGGGGTAACCTGCACCTGATAGGGACTGCATTGTAGTTATCATTACTCCGCTCATCTTGAAGTTCTGATAGATGGGGGTAAGCGGAATTGCGGCCCCCTGAGCCGTGCATAGGGGTGTGGTAACTATGAATCCCTTCCAATCTCTCCTCTTTCTTTGTTCATCTATCAAGGTTACAGTATGCGGATTAACCTCAGGTATTATCATGGGGACGTCCATGTCAAACCTGTGATCAGGAGAGTTGCTCACTACATTGAATCCCAGTTTAGCGAATTGCTCCTCTACGGGTCCCGCTGCACCCTGCGGTAATGGGGAGAAAACTATGTCAACGTCATCCATCAGCTTCGGATCAGTGGGCTTCACTTCTTGGTTTGCTATTTCCTTGGGTACATTTCCAACAGTTTGCCATCTCACTATCTCTCCATAGGGCTTTCCTACAGAACCTTTTCCTGCAAGATATGCCGGCTTAATATAGGGGTGATCCGCTAACATTCTAACGTACTCTATTCCAACCAGGCCTGTGGCCCCGAGGATTGCGGCCTTTAACGTTCTCCTCATGAGTATCACTAACTATTCTGCACTTGTAGAATATAAACTTACTTTAACCGTATAAGTTCTACAGTTTATACTCCTATAGAAATAAAAAATGCCTCAACGAATCCGCTCACCATTAGGGTCACGGCTACCACTCCTATCACCAGTGCATAGGTGGGAAGTTCTTTCCTCCAATTACCATTTAGAATCGCCCTGGTCATGAAATAGCTCTCCGTCATCATGGCTGTATAGGAAACAAATTCCATCCAGAAGAACGGGAGAAATGCCTCTAACGTGGGAAGCGCTACGCCGGGCACTCCTTCAAAAGAACCTATTGCAGAGAAAGCGTAACCCGTGTCCGCCATAATGAACAGGCCCGCGGGAATACCAACAAAGGGAAGGGACATGAAGAGGGATAGAAAGAAATTATGTCCAGCAATAGATGTTCCCATACCTACGAGGCCCTGACTGGGAGAGACCGTGGAATTCAGGGAATTCATTATCTGTTGACCCACCTGTGGAGAACTGGGAAGGGAGGCAACCACGAACAGGACAGTGACATTCGCTATTAGCAGAATGAAGTAAATCTTAATCCTGGTAATATTCATGCAGGTAATTGTGTCCTAGAGGGAAAAAAGGCTTTTCAATAGTTAAACTAGAACAGCTCCCCTTGCCGAGGAGGTCACCAGTTTTGCATATTGGGCCAGGAGTCCAGACTTGTATCTAGGTTCTGGGGGTACCCAGTCCTTTGCCCTACTCTTGAGCTCCTGCTCAGAGAGCTCTACGTCAAGTTTCCCCTTCTCGCCGTCAATCACTATCATGTCACCATCCCTGATAAGCGCTATGGGTCCACCCACTGCAGCTTCAGGGGCTACATGACCCACCATTAGACCCCTTGTGGCTCCTGAGAACCTTCCATCCGTTACCAAGGCAACCTTCTCACCAAGTCCCTGCCCTACAATTGCACTGGTTACTGCAAGCATCTCCCTCATACCTGGACCTCCCTTCGGTCCCTCATATCTTATTACCACTACATCTCCCTCATTTATCTTCTCCTTCAGCACCGTCTCGAATGCCTCCTCCTCTGAGTTAAATACCCTGGCGGGTCCCCTGTGATATCTGATTTTGGCAGCGGAGAGCTTCACCACCGATCCCTCAGGTGCCAGGCTACCCTTTAGAATCCTTATACCACCTGCTGGAAGAAAGGGGTTAGAGAGGTCCCTGACCACATGATCATGCTTAACGTCCGGTATTCTGTACTCTGAAAGGTTCTGTGCCATAGTCTTTCCGGTGACGGTCATAACATTACCGTGAATCAGTCCACGGTCCAGTAGCTTCTTTAGGATCAGGGGGGCTCCCCCGACCTTGTATAGGTCGGCCATGACGTAATCTCCGCCTGGCTTCATGTTAACTATCTCAGGAACCTTCTTGCTTATCCTATCGAAGTCGTCCAGGGTTAGGGACACCCCTGCCTCGTGGGCTATGGCAAGAAGGTGGAGAACTCCGTTCGTGGAACCTCCGCTGGCCATTAGTAGGGCAATTCCGTTCTCAAATGCCTCAAATGTAAGTATGTCCCTAGGCTTAAGACCTATTTCCATTACCTTCATCAATGTCCTCCCAGTCTCCTTGGCGTACTTGGTTCTATCTGAGCTAACCGCGGGAGGAGCCGAGCTTCCGGGGAGGGAGAGTCCAAGGGCTTCGGACAGCATCGCCATGGTGTTCGCTGTGTATAATCCGCCACAGGCTCCAGGGCCAGGTATGGCGTTATCCTCCATTATCCTGAGATCTTCAGCAGTTATCTTCCCCGCGGAGAACGCCCCCACGGCCTCGTATACATCTCCTATGGCTATATCTTTCCCCCTGAAATTGCCCGGTAGAGTGGTTCCACCATACATGTAAACTGAGGGTATATTGAGTCTGGCCATGGACATCATGAGACCCGGCTGGGTCTTATCGCATCCACCTAGGGCCACAAATCCGTCGTAGCCGTGTCCATTCACTGTGAGCTCTACGGTGTTGGCTATAACCTCCCTGCTGACCAGGGAGTACTTCATGCTCTCGCTTCCCATGGCTATTCCATCTATGAGTACGGGGGCCGTGAATGTTCTGGGTGTACCACCCAGTTCCCTGATGCCCTCCTTCACAACCTGGGATAGACCCAAGAGGTGTATATTGCAGGGTCCAGCCTCGTTCCATGCCACTGCCACTCCCACGAGTGGCTTGGAAATATCCTCGTCGGTCAACCCCATTGCCTTGAGGAAGGCCCTGTTGGGTGCCTTCTCGTAACCACCATAAACCTTGTTAGATCTCGATTTGTCGTACATACCGAATAGGTTAATGTTTTAAAGGTATTTAACAGTTGATCATTCACAAGTGATTTAATTGGTCTTTACTGATAGGTGAGGAGTGCACGTCAGGATGATCTTCACTAGTCCGGTCCTAGCATTATATTTGCGATTTAATTAGGAATTGTCTCAAGAGTTTTAAACACATCCTTAAAACAGTCACGCGTACATTAAGTTGATGACCGAAATAGCCACTCTAGGTGGAGGATGCTTCTGGTGCACCGAGGCAGTGTTTTCAAGGGTAAAGGGTGTCCTGAGGGCCGAACCGGGATACGCTGGTGGTTGGGTTCCTGACCCTACTTATGAGCAGGTCTGTTCAGACACCACGGGCCATGCGGAAGTGGTTCAGGTGGAATTTGACCCTGGCGTAATAACGTACAGGGAGCTCCTCGAGATCTTCTTTGAAATACATGATCCTACCACGAGGAATAGGCAGGGAAACGACGTTGGTTCCCAGTACAGGTCTATCATTCTTTACCACAATGAGGAGCAAAGAAGGATTGCCCTAGAGGTGATAGAGAAATTGAATAGAACCAAGTTCAACGGAAGGATTGTCACTGAGGTGGTTCCCTACACAGGTTTCTACAGGGCTGAGGATTACCACTTTAGGTTCTATGACAGAAACAGGGATTATCCATACTGCAGGTATGTCATCAGCCCCAAGGTGAAGAAGCTAATGGAGCGCTTTCCCTCAATGGTTAAGTTGAGGGAGAGTTAGTAAGTCTAGTAAATTTGTCTAGAAACTTCCTCGATGAATGGTAGTACAAGCTTGTCATTTGCTTTTCCAGCTACTATTTGACTCAGCCTGTCCAGTGCCGGTTCGTTAATCAGCTCTCCGTTGAACAAGAAACCGTTAAATGGCACAATTACGACGCTATCAAATTCTGGGACAAGGGTCTTTATTTCCTCCAATTGCCGAATGAACTTATCGGGGAAAGGCGTTGCCTTGTTAAGCACCAGTATCTTCTTGGTGGGCCAATCCCACTGCTCCAGCTTGATAAACGGTAACTCCGTGACCAGGATTGTCAGGTCCTGTGATCCGTCCACAGCCGAAGGCTTTATGTCGTAAATGATGAAGTGGGGTTTGGGATCCCTTCTGAATCCAACATTCCTTAGATAGGTTCCTGCAATACCATTATCGGAAAGGTCCTTAAAGTCCACCCTGTAACCCATGATCTTCAGTCTGATCAGGAGGTAGAGAGCCACCATGGTCTTCCCTGTTCCCCCTTTTCTACCTGTAACATAGACCTTCATCTGACCTCACCTAGGTGTTTTATACAGTCCAGCGAGAAGTGACTGCTCCTCATCCTGAGACCAATGAGAACATCAAACATCTCCTTCCTATTCACTGGAACGAATACTGAACCCAAGGGCCTACAGAACAATTCCCTGGAGTTCACCGTCACTTGATCCTTTTCAGCCTCCTTGATCTTTACTACAGCCATATCGGTCATCCATCTATTGGGTCTAATCAGGTACTCCTCATCCCTTATCGTTCCGTTTACCTCTCCAACCGACAGGACCTCTTTCTGATACTTGAACTGAACGAAGGTGGTCTTTTTCAGAAAATAGGCCAAAACTCCTGTTCTCGGATCAGTGATGGGGAAATCGCGTCCGATCACGAACTGTCCTTCCTTGGGTTCAAGTGCATCCTCAACCTTAACCTTCGTGTCCATGTTCCACGTCAGTTCCCTGGGATCCCAAACGAGCGCAACGCCGGGTAAGTTGAGCATCTCCTCCCTTCTGATTCTCGGCTCAATGGAGAAAGGGGAACCCTCAATAGAAGTACGTACTCCGCTCTCTCTCAGGGCACCGCCTACCTCCAACGTTTCCTTTAGGGTTGAGGGTAAGGGGTAAAGAACTACCTCCTTATATGAACGTAATTTGTCAAAGACCCTAGACGCCTCAGTCGTGTCCATAATTACCTCAACTCTTCGATCCAAGGTCCACGATGGCGTGTTCATTAGATCGGACGCATATTTTTTATTTAACATCTTTTACAGATATTCGCCTTTCAACGCTTATATGCTTTGTTGGCAGTGCCATCTATCTCTGACATTAGAGCCTTTAAGCATTATAATCTAGATATTAAATAAATAGAGCATTAAATACTAAAAATGCTTCTGTTAGATTTGGTAAATGAATATTCAGAAGTCAGAGCTTTTTAACTATATAATAAGTTTATAATTTTAAATGTGGCAAACTTACTGGCTGGTAACATGCCCTACAAGGAAACGCCGAAGATGATGATAATACGAGGTTTGATGCAGGTAATTGTGGTCTACATTCTATGTAGATATGGCGACATGTATGGATACCAAATCAAACTTCATATTGAGAAGCTTCACAAGAAGAAGATTCCCCACGGGGTAATGTACACAACTCTAAAGAGGATGGTTAAAAATGGCCTGTTATCTCCCTATACCAAGGAAGGAAAAACCTTTTACAGGGTAACCCCTGACGGGAGGGATTTCCTGCGAAATCATCTTCACATACTAGACAACGTGGATGAGATAATAAGGGAAATCCTTGGCTACTGTTCTGTCACATTTGAGAAGGAAGGTCTAAAGAAAGAATAAATAAATGCACTGGACTCAAAATAAATTATGATATCAAGTCCAGCTTCCAAGAGTTACTTGGATCTAGATTATGCCAAGGTAACAGATTACCTTGTTAACAGATTAAGGGACTATATCCGTGATTCCGGAAAGAAGGGAGGAGTAGTGGGAGTAAGCGGTGGAATAGATTCTGCAGTAACTGCGACTCTTCTTTCCAAGGCAACTCAAAACTTCTACTTTCTGGTCATGCCCTCCAGTAGCACTCCAAAACAGGATATTGAGGACGCATTATATCTAACAGATATGCTGGATGGAAAGTACAAGAGAAGCATTATTCATATTGATAACATCGTAGAGGACTTTTCCAACGCAGTGGGCACCCAAGACAGGTTAATTGTGGGAAACATAAAGGCTAGGACTAGGATGATCCTTCTCTACGCTTTCGCGCAAAAGTTGGACTATCTGGTTGTGGGAACCGGTGACAAGTCCGAGCTTCTCCTAGGATATTTCACCAAGTATGGTGATGGTGGAGTAGATGTTCTACCCATAGGGGATCTGTTCAAGACACAGGTGAGGAAACTGGGGGAGTACCTCAAGTTACCCTCAAGGATAGTGAGTAAGCCCAGCTCCCCAGCCTTGTGGGAAGGTCAAACGGCCGAGGGTGAGCTTGGGGTTTCCTATGATGTTGCCGACCCCATCCTCTACCTCATGGAGAAGGGAAAGAGCGACTCGGAAATATCCTCAGAACTTGGAGCTACTCCTGAGCTGGTTAGAAAGATTAGATTGATGGTTGAGAAATCCAGGCATAAAAGGCTACCCCCGGAGATTTTCAGGTTAGGTTAAATCGGCTGTCCCCATTCCCTCTAATCACTGCAATCTTTAAATTCCATTACCGCACAATAATGTTGTGATTTCACAGAAAAGTGATATTTTCCGTTTCCTTGTTCTCATTTTGATAATCATTCTACTGCTTATATCTCTGGTTTTTCCCCTGGCCATCTTTGGAGCAATTCTTCTCTCTAGTTTCGGACTATTTCTAAGCAAGACATTTATTCCCATAACACTTTTTATGTTGTTACTGTTAGCATTACATGGAGACTTTTATCTTATAGGAATTATTCTTATAATAGGGTTTCTAGTACTTAACTTTTTAAAATATATTCAAAGAAATCCATTCTAATTTCATCTTCTGTTCTAGTTTAATTAACAGGCTTTCCTTGTATTTTAAGTCTGTTCTAAAAGATTTAATATCGTTTCTAAAGCTTAGGATTAAGATATACATAGACTACTAGTACTTATGATGAGGAAATTAGATGAGGTAATGAACGGAAAAGGTTGGGATACCAGAAGAAAAATACTAGAGGAATTATATATGAGACCAACAACTGCATACAGTTTAGCTAAGAAACTAGAGCTAAATTATTCCACAGTAAGATATCATCTAGACCTTCTAGAGAGAAGTGGTCTGGTAAACCATCAAAGGAGAGGATCGAGACAGGTATATGTTGCAACCAAGAATGTTGAGGTACTGAAAATAATTTAAGCTGGCAAGAAACCAACACTTTTTTGTGGATTTCTCGATAACATTCATGCTGATTTATGTGGTTGCGCTGGGGTTAGGGAAGGTACTGGGAAAGTCCTTTCCTAAGGTGAGTGATGCTGTAGTCCTTGTTCTAATCTTCTCCATAGCTTTGTGGGGAGGTTCCCAAGTTATTTCTGGTAATACCCTGTCTGGGATCGTGTTGGATTCTCTACTCCTCTCCGCATTTGTTGTACTAGTAACCTTTGCTGTGGGGCTTGTATTCAACAAGAGGGTTAACATTAAGGGAAAGATCAGCCTGGTTTATACACAGTTCAAGTATGGGGCACCTCTTGTTCTAGGATTACTAACCGGATTCTTGGCTAGGCCCTCGCTTGACTATTCCCAGATCATAGTGTATGAACTTTACGTTCTGGCTCTGGTCATCGGGTTCAATATAGGGAGCGAGATTAAGTTCAGGGCTATCTTACATGTGACTAAGGAGGCCCTAGTTACCACGCTTGTGGTGATATTGGGGGCTGTAGTTTGCGCCTTGGCCTCCTTCGGGCTAGGGCTTCTACCTAACCTTAAACTGGCTCTGGTCATGTTTCTAGGAGCCGGTTGGTACAGTTACACGGGTCCTATAGTTTCCACGTATTACGGGCCCATCTATGGGGTAATTGCCTTTTTGACCAACTTTTTCAGGGAACAACTTGCCTTCCTCGTGGTCCCGGTCCTGGTAAAGGCCAAGCCCAATCCATACTCAGCCATTGCCATAGGAGGGGCCACCTCGATGGATACAACCCTAGGATTATATTCCTCCATATTCAGCGGGGAGTACTCCATTAGCGCAATGATGAGCGGTGCCCTACTCACCTTGGTTATTCCCATAATATTACCCTTAATTCTATCCCTTTAATGCGAGTATCTGCACTGAAGCAACATTTTAATCTATGATTATAATTCATTAATCATGAGTTACTCTTGCATTTCAAGGTTTAACAACTCTTCAGGTTCCTTCAAGTTCTCACATAGTTCATTGAGTTTGGGGGTGTAGGAGATGGAAGCTCAAAACGGGACTGTTCTCAAGGTCTTCCAATCTGACTTCTACATAAACGAGATGGTCAAGGTCTGGGAGGAGGGAAAGAAGTGGGCTGACTGGATAAGCGAACTTGCAGGCCGTTACGGTCTGGGCAAGAGGGTACTGGATGTTCCCTGCGGAGTGGGTAGGGTGAGTTACTATCTGGTCTCGCAAAAATTCGAGGTCACAGGGGTGGATATTTCCGACAGGATGTTGGAGATAGCTAAGAAGAACGTATCTGGTGCGAAATTCATCAAGGGAGATATGAGAAGGCTCAGCGATAGTCTGGGAAACGAGAAGTATGACATTGTGATAAACTTGTTCAACAGCCTGGGCTATTACGACGAGGAGGACGATATGGACATTCTCTTTTCCATTAAATCAGTGACCAAGGGGATGGCGGTGCTCAATCTGGACAACAGGGACTACGTAATATTTAACATGCCAGATGTCAGATATTCCTACGTTCCGCCCTACATGGTCGTTGATACCTCAAGGTTTGAGCCCACGACCTCCAGAGTTGAGGTGATAAGGAAGTATCTTGATAAAAAGGGAAACGAGGTAGGATCACTGGAGTACAGCCAGAGATATTATAGTCTGCATGAAGTTGTCAGGATGGCAAAAAGGGCTGGATTTAAGGTGGTGGACGTGTTTTCAGGCTACTCCTGGAAACCCTTCGAGATCGGAGATCCGCAGATGACACTCGTGTTATCGACTTCCTAGCTGGCCAGTTTCCACGCGTACCTGAGGACGCGTAGCCATTCCTCCCAGGAGAGTCTCCCAGTTCTGGTGTTAAGGGGACTGGGATGATAACTTCCCACTAGATAAATTCCATTCACGAATCTCACCTTGAGATGACCGAACGTCTCCTTCACTCCCAGAACAAGAGAGGCTGATTTGAAGGCCACTGTGCCCAGAGCTAGGATTACCTTGAGATCCTTTAGCAGTTCAATGGTTGCCCTAAGGTGAGTGGAGCAGTTGAGTATCTCCTGCGTTTTAACCACGTTCTTAGGAGGAGCACAGCTTACAGCGTTGGTCAGAAATACTCCCCTCAGGACGAGTCCATCATCTCTACTCACTCCCTCTCTTAGGTTGGATAGACCCAGTTCGTAAAGTCCTCCAATAACCCACTTCCCCGTTTCATCTCCCGTGAAAGGCCTCCCGGTTCTATTCCCTCCATGAGCTGCTGGGGCCAACCCCACAATCATCATCTTGGCCCTGGGATCCCCAAAACCCGGAACGGGCTTCCCCCAGTATTCCTGGTTGAACTTTCTTCCATTCAGTGCAACGTCCTCTGAGAATTTCCTCAGTCTTGGACAAAGATTACAGGCTAGAAGGACCCTGTTTAATTCCGAAATATCTGCGTATTTCATTGAGGATTTCTTCCCTCACTCTTTCCCTATTAACCGGTGTTAATTCATACTTTTTGCCCTCAATGTACATGCTTCTATGTACGGTGGCAACAAAGGGCTTACTTGAGGACAGGATCTCCTGAATGAGATTCCAGAGCCCCCTTACCCTTTTCTCCATGGGGCCAATCTCGTCAATGATCACTAGCTCGGACTCCTCAATGCCATCCTTAACTTGGGAAAGGAGTGGTAAGGAATCCATCACGAAATACCTGCCAACTCTCTCCTTCCCTATGGGTTTAATCGAGGCAAGGGTACACGAGCCATTTCCAATCACCACAAAGGAGAATCCAGTTCTTTCACCCATCTCCCGTATTTCCTCCGTATAGAAACCTCCTATCCTCAATTCTCTCAGATCGTTCACTAGACTCTTTACCAGAGTTGTTTTCCCTACCCCTGGTCTACCTGTTATGAGTATCCTCAGGCTTTCCTTTGAATCTAAGGAATTATTTTGCATTTTTCTCTCAGTTAAGAGTATTCTGCGGAAAAGGTTTTTGTACCTATGTCCCAAATATGATATTTGATCAAGGTAGGGAAATTGAGTATTTTACAGGTAATTTCAGATCCCAAGGTGCCTAAGGTTAAGTGTTCGCTAATAGACTCCACCGGAACGCAAAGGAGCATAATGACGATCTTCCTTCAGGATAACGGAATTCACGTTCACAAGGAATTGGAAAATGACCATTACATCATCCCGCCGGTTCCGCAGATAGGTGCACTGATCAGGGAGGTCATTGAGGAAGTTGCCGAGGAACTTAACGCCAACGCCATAGTTTTCAGGTACGGAGATGAGCAGGCTGAGGAGGTAGATGACTTGGTCCTCAGCGACGCATGGTATGATATTGAGCGCCTTGCCCTAGCAGCTTCCAAGCATGCGGCTCTGTCTGAAGAAATAGACGCGAAGGTGATCCTGGGAATAATCAAGTTCTCGTCCTTCATATATGCAGCCACTGCCATCAGGAAAGAGGATACTTTCCCCCTCTTTCAGATCTATATGGACGCGTCAACGGAACTTCCCTTAATAAAGATCTACAATGAACTGGGGCAGCTTATGGAGGAGAGGAGAGAGAAGGTGGAGGACTTTGAAACCTATGTTAAGTCCCTCGTCTCCTCAGAGGACGTGACAGTGATTTATAGAGAGTCGGCAATAGATATACCCTCTCCCAAGGAAATCACAGCAGAGGATGGTTCAAAGTATTATGTGGCGGTAGTCTTCAAGTATTTCCTGGGCTTCCTCCCATCGTCCTCCGTTGCTGAGGTAACCAATAGGAGGATCCCTGTTAGGGGTAAGAGGAAACTTGTGAAGACCTTAAGGGCTCTCCTGTACTTGGAAAAATTGGGTGAGGAAGGGGGAGTGGACATTGTTATTGGTAGTCACGCAGTTCCCCTAAATCAACTCTTAGAAGAGCTGGCAAAACTTTCCGAAAGAGCCAGGACAATCCTCACTAGGAGGAAGCTAGTTTACGAGCCAGAAAAGGTTTTAGAGGAACCACTGGTTAGGGAGCTGAGGAACTACAAGCCTGAGTACACATCGGGGGATGTCTACCTGGGAATAAGGGTTATTCCCGTGGGTTTTATAGTTGTAGCAAGGAATAAGGAGGAGTTCGATCACGCTATACAGAGAATAGCAAACGGCCCTACCTCAGACGGTTATGAGATACTCGACGAACTGGTCAAAAAGTCCGTCTCCGGATACTTCATTGGTTACCTCATGACCCTTGAGGAAGCGTTAATAATTTACACCGATATTACATCTGAGCTGATGAGAAGTGACAAATGAGGTTTTCATGCAAGTTCAATCCTTAAGGTTCCTTCCCCAGTGGTGGTCCCTGAGCAAGGGCGAGAGGGCAAAGATTCTCGGACTGGTCAAGGAGGTGGAGGACCAGGAGGGAAAGAACTTCATTTCCATGAAGAGATATGCCTCAATTAACCGTTCCTCATCCCTCGTTTACTGGCTTTCCAGCGAGAGTACTTCCCCTCTTGTGAAGTTCAGGTCGTCCCTCCTCTCAGCACTTAAGGGATACGCAGATGAGGATGTGTTGCTCTTCTCGGTGTTCAGACCATCTCCCTACACCGGGGGCAACTTCAATCCCAAGGAAGTACTTAATTCCCCTCCCTTGAAGTACTTCGTTGCCTATCCCATGAAAAAAGATGTGGAGTGGTACCTGATACCCTTCAAGGAGAGGGAGGATATCATGAGGGAGCACATCAAGGTTGCAAAGGAGCATCCAGGAAATAAGGGGATAAGATCATACACCACTTACTCCTTCGGAATAGCAGACTATGAATTTGTGGTAATTTACGAAATCCCGTCTTTACCAGAGTGGATAGAGGTGGTTGAGGCGCTCAGAGAGGTTAGGGCTAGGAAGTGGATAACAAAGGAGGAGCCCCTAGTTACCGGGGAGCTCATGGACCTAGAATTCCTTTACTCTTGAGGTAATATATTCCTATTAGTGTCTTTGCGTCCTGTATATTCCCCTCATCCATCAGCTTTTCCACCTGGCTTAACTCCATGGGCCTTACCTCTATCACTTCGTAGTCCTCTGGCTTAGCTCCCACGTACTTTAGATCCCTTGCAAGGTACAACCTCATCACCTCGGTGGTGATGCCAGGTGAAGGATAAAAGGACATGACCTCAGTGATGGATCCAGCCTCGTAGCCGGTCTCTTCTATGAGCTCCCTCTTAGCGGTGGAGAGGGGATCCTCTCCCTCCTCTATTGAGCCAGCTGGCAACTCGTAAATCCACTTCCCTATCACAGGCCTGTACTGGTAAATCATCACGATCTTGTTCTCGAGGAGGGGAAGGAGAACAACGGATCCCCTGTGATTCACGTATTCCAGTTGCCTCTCCCTTCCATTTGGAAGGGGTACCTTCTCGACGTATACCTCAAATTTCTTGCCTGAGAAAATTCTCATGGGTTAGTCCAGGATCTTTGTTTAAAGTATCTTTCTACCTTAAGGTAAAGTTTCTCCCAGTCAATTTTGAATAGCAGGATCCCCAGCACTGCAAAAACAACTGAGGAGATAATCCCAAGTTCCACAGGAGAGGTCCTTGTAATTTTCCCGATCTGAAGCAAACCCTCAGCCTCAATACCTATTTCCAATGAGCTTTTAAGTACCTTGGATGGGATTGTTACCTCCATCATTTTGAGGAGGGATGCCTTGCCTGCGCCACCTATGAGGAAGACAAAGTCATCAAACGGGAAAAAGGGCATAACCGCAGTGATGAAGATTGCCAGATAGAATGATCTTCCCCCAATTATTCTGTGAAAGAAATTCACGTTCTTGTTATGTTTAAGCCTACTTCCAACTCCATACCCTATCCCATACATTACACTTTTGGCAATTCCCGCACCAACTCCAGAAGCTACCACAACTTCCGCAAAATTCAGGGGAGTGAATCCAAACCTGAGGAGGACTGTAGAGGATATTACTGTGTAGGGAGCCCCAAAGAAGGGAGTGGCGTTGGAGGCAAAGGAAATGGCAAAGATTAAGGCAAGGTAGTAATAGTCCATGGATAACACGGGGCTGGTTGTCTTATTTACCTTATGGAAATAAATAATTAGTTAATGAAGCTTGTCATCAACATGGATTCGGACATGTTAAATACCAAGCTTATTGCCCTTAACGTGGATGGTAAGCCTATCATGGATTTTCAACATAAAGTGTACGGAGATAAGGACAGGAAGATGATACTTGAGATAGGGGGCCTTTACACTAAAGGTGAACATACGTTGGAACTGTTACTTGAAAAGGGACTGTACAAGAAGTACAAGTTCACTCTCTAACAATTTTTTTAATTTCTTGCATGAGTGTCGCAGTTCTTCACGTTATTTAATCCGGGGCCAACACCTAATAGGTTTTGTCGAAAAGGTTTAAATGAAGAATTAGACTTTTCTCATGCATGTGTCTATTCTGTAGCATCATTTCTGGGGTAGAACATGGATACTTTGTTTACAGGGATGATGAGATCTCAGCTATTCTAGACAAATATCCGTCCGCGCCAGGACATACCTTGGTCATGCCCAATAGGCACTATAATGACCTGCTAGTGACCGATCCCGCTCTCTTAACACCAATCATAAAAAAGACGGTTCTCATAGCCAGGGCGATAAAGGAGGTACTAAACGCTTCCGGCGTCAGAATATTGACAAACATTGGAAGGAGTTCAGGTCAGGTTATATTTCACACCCATATACACATTATTCCTAGTTGGGAGATAACACCTTCGGTATTTTCCAACTTCGAGCCGAGGAGAGTTCAAGATCAATCATACTATGAGTCATTGCAAAAAGTTATAAGTCAATATATCAAAAGTAGCATCGAGAAGGAAATTAATTAAGGTGAAACCTTTGGGTATTAGAGAAGAGCTGGAGGGCCGTTTTGGTGATAGTTTCTCAGATTCGCTGGTTGAGCGCCTCTCCCACACCGCAGACATGGGTTTTGTACCGCAATTGGTTTGGACTGGAATGAAAATTAACATCATCCCAGATTATGTGGTTTATCCTAAGAACGTTGAAGATCTAATTGATTTGGTGAAGATAGCCAACAAGTATAACGTCCCCATAACTCCCTATGGCAGAGGCACCAATAGGTATGGAAACGCCATACCTGCAGACGGCGGTATATTAGTTGATTTCTCTAAGATGGATAAAATACAAGTAGATGATGTAAATAAGATTGCCATAACTGAGGCCGGCGCAACGTGGAAATTCGTAGATATAGCAGCCCAGGCAAGGGGGCTTCAGCTCAGGACCTTCCCATCCTCCTATGACTCCACCGTTGGAGGCGGGGTTGCAGGGGACGCTTTAGGTATTGGTTCCTATCAATATGGTTATATCTGTGATAACGTTGCGTTCGTGGAAATGGTCAACCCCAAGGGCGAAGTGGTTAGGCTCGAGGGGAAGGATCTAGCTATCGTGTGTGGTGCCGAGGGTACAACGGGTCTGATTTATAGGGTTGGCCTGAGGTTAAGGCCATTTTCGCCCACCGAGTCATTAGTTCTCTCCTACGATAATTTCGAACAGGCATACAGGGGTATAGGTGAGTTCTACAGGGAATCAATACCTGCCTGGCATATTCAGGTGAGAGGTCCAGCGATCTCTACTTACATTGCGGAGAACTTCAAGGCATCACTGGCCCCCGAGAAATGGAACATGGTAGTCCTTTATCCTTCTAACGTGTCTTCCATAGTTGAGCCGAAACTGTATAGAGTTGCTCAGAACACTGGGGCTAAGACCTTTGAGGGTGAGTGGACCGGTTGGTGGTCCTTCAATCACGGTGTAAACGCAGCATTAAGAACTAAGGGACTCCTAATTCATCAGCACGGTTTAATTCATTATACTAAGATAAAGGAGCTAGTTGACGGTATTCAGGACAACTTGGGTAAGCTTGGAGACCTAACCCCTGATGGTGGATTTGACCTAGACATAGACCTAGAAAGAAGGGAAACCCTCCTAGTGAACGCGTTTACCCAAGTTTCCCTAACTCCTACGGATAAGAAGATCCTCTTTGAGCTGGCAAAGAACACATTGATGATGGAACAATACATCAAGGTAGGAGGGTCGATGCTCTCGGTAGGGATATTCGTTCATAAGTACGCCAAGAACAGGCTCACTGCAATGGGTAAAGTATTCCAGGAGATGGGAGTAGACAGATACGAGGTGATGAAGAAGTATAAGGAGGAAATGGATCCCAATGAGATATTTAACCCAGGAAAAGTGTTTGAGCCCAGCAAGAGAGCCAAGGAAGTACTGGACATTGTGAGAAAACAGAATGAGGCCATGAGATACAGGTTTGGGATTGGCTTCGCCAAAAGGATATCTCCTGGCGGAGAAATAGAGGGCTATAAGGTAACGAAGAAGTACCTTGACGTATTCACAGACTATGCCATAAAGTGCATAGACTGTGCCATGTGCGTTACCGTTTGTCCACAGTACAGGTTAATTCCGCAGTGGCCCTACGCCCCTAAGGGCATGTTTGACTTCACCAAGGGGCTAATTTCCATGTTTGAGCTAAATGGGAGAATTGACGTCCCTGATAGCGCCATAGCTGAGATATCTGGATGCCACAAGTGCGGTCTATGCGACGGCGTTTGCTCAGCTAGGATTCCCATCTCCTCAATGTTAATTAAGCTAAGTTCCATGGTGGCTAGGAAGGTACCAGAGGAGGCCACAACGGAGATACCTATCCCCGAAAAATACAAGGACGTCATCTCGGACGACGCTGAGATAGGGGTCTGGCTAGGTAAATACCTTGCGGAGAACCCATCAACCATGTTCGCTACCTTGGAGATGTTTAAGAAACTGGGACTGAAGGTAAAGGTGTTCGGCACCTCCCTGGACAGCGGATTTAATGATTATATAAGTGGAAATGGTAACGAATTAATTGAGAAGATAAAGAAAAACTCTGAACACATAAATGTAGTTGAACTCATCACAGTCTCTCCCGAGGATTATAAGACCTTCACCGAGGGATATCAAGAGTATTCGAGGTTAAGCGGAGTTAATCAGACCTTCGAGGTAGTACCACTTGACTTGAGGTTACTGAAGTCCATGCAGATCGAGGGGAATGAAGAATTGAACCTTCATGTGGCATGCTTCTCTAACACTTACGCCGACGAGATACTGAAGAGATTAAGGGAGAAGGGATTCAAGGTTAAGAAAGTTGAGGGATGCTCAGGAGCAACCCTAGAGAAGAACGTAGGGAAGAGAGCGGATATGATGGCTAAGGCCTTGGGCGAGAGGTATGGCACCTTGGTCACATTGTGTCCCCTGGCTGCAGTTAAGTTCAGGAGCGTGGGGGTTAACGCGAAAACCCTTGTGGAATTCCTTGCTGAGAAAGTGGGTGCAGGAGTTAAGGTGGAGCAAAGGATAGTGAAGATTCCAGACTCCGACAAAAATGCTATCATGAATGTGTTGGTTCAGTCTTTGACAGACAGCCTAAAGAAACGTGCGTCGCTAATAGCAGATACAGTGTCCTTCATGTCCTCTGGTATAGATGAGTACAAGAAAATAATAGAGCCCATAGTGACAGAGGCCATTGATGAGGCAACGCCCTCCGTGAAGAACCTTATAGTTTCCCTGGCATCCAGTAAATACACGGGTAACGATGCCTCGGAGAAAGCGCTTATTCTAAACCAATACTACAGGGAATTTAACAGTGTTCTAATGTCATTAACCCTTGATACAGTAGTTTCTGCCGTGGTACCTGAGGTTAAGTCCAAGTCCGTAGATGAATTCTCGGAGAGAGATCTAGGTCTAGTATTATTGGAGCTACTTAGGGAGAAGCTTGAGAGAATAAGGGCGAACGTGGTAAATCAATAAAGTTTTTCCTTCTGCGTTTCCGGAGATTATAATTACCTTAAATCCTCTTTCTCAGCATGCTTTTCATTGTAAAACCTAGGCCTCGCTACCTTGAAATAGAGGCCTACGGTAGGGAGGGAGTAGTAATCTTTCCTACCTATCTTCCTGGTTCCTATCTGGTGAGGGAACTGGAGAGGAACATCGTGGAAATTGAAGGGGTCAGGGTATCAAAGAACCGCTTTTACGTTAGGGATAAATTCAGGTACCTGGTCTACGCCTCCAGTAAGGATCAAAGGGAGGCCATCTCAACCTCTGATTACCTCTTCATAAACCCTCCAGCAGTTTTTCCCTATCAGGACAGGGACGAGAAATACTGCGTTAAACTTGATCTCAGGTGGCCGGTGGGCACAACGTTGAGGAGAGAGGGAGATTCCCTGTGTGCAGATGACTATGAAACCTTCATTGATTCGCCGATTCAGGCGAGTCCGAATCTTAGAACCATTGTTATAGACGATCATCATGAAGTTTCCACGGTGGATGACTTAGATACCAGGGGGATAGCCTCAGCAATCAGGGAAATAGATAGGGAGATGGGAACTCCTGACAGGTACGTTTTCTTCTTCAGGAGATCTGACAGAAATTACGGTGGAATTGAGCACCACAACTCCTCTGCCATAGTGGTTAACTGGGATAGGTCGGATCTGGTAATGCTAATGGCCCATGAATACTTCCACAGCTGGAACGTGAAGAAATACAGGCCCAAGGAACTAGAAATGGACCTTGAAAAGGAAGCGTATACAGATCTGCTGTGGTTTGCAGAGGGAATAACTGACTACGTGGCCTGGCTATCCTCCACAAGGAGCGGTGCAGTAAAGAGAGAGGATGCTGGAAGATACATGGCCAACGCCATCTCCAAGCTTACATTTCCTGGAGCCAGGAGAATGTCACTTGCCGAATCATCTAGAACAACATGGATCAAGTATTATAGGCAGGACGAGAACTCTCTCAACTCCTTGATTTCATACTATGAGGGAGGTTTGGTGCTGGGTCTGATACTCGACGCCAGGCTGAGGAAGAAGGGTGAGACTATATTCAGTATCTTCAGAAACATACCCTTCAGGTATGCATTCGCCGACGTAGATCGCTATCTCAAGTCTAAAGGTATAGATGACCTGGAGGAAATGGTGTATTCCCCCTCTCATATTCTCCTGGAAAAGCTTCAGGAGGTGGCCGAGCTCCAATTTCTGGACAGGGGAAGTCCCTATCTCGGGTTGATGATGGACGGCAATAGGATAACCTACGTGGAGGATGGATCCCCTGCAGATTATGCAGGTCTAATGCCACAGGACATCGTCATCGCATCGGATAACGTAGTCAAACCCATCGAGGTTAAGGCACAGTTGGAGCTCCTTATAAACAGGGAGGGGCGGGTGAAAAGGCTTCTGGTTACCGCTGGGAGCAACCCTGGGCATAAGGTAAAGTTCTCGATGAAAGGAGAGACTGCCAACGCCCTGCTCAGCATGGATTACCTGGAGGGAACCTCTTCCATTAACTTAATGTGAAAGGTCTCTTCATCCAGCGTTATTCCTGGGAGCTCCTTCTATCTTGGTAGTGAAAATCGGCTCTCCGTCACGAAAAACTTCCATTTTCCCTTCGTTAATATCTATAATTCCATAGCACTTGTACACCTGGGACGACTCAACACGCAGGTAGTTTACTTGGACTCCACCTAAACTCAAGACGGTGTAACTGTAGCATCCACTCATGTGGCCGTTGAGGAAAAGAATGGGCTTCAGTTCCTCTATGACCTTCATCATGAAGACTGCATACGTGTCATAACTCATCTGGGGATATAGTTCGGGCAGGTAGGGTGGTTGATGTGCAAGAAGGATGTCTAGCCTGTCGTTCCCGAGTCTCCTCTTTATCTTTTCCACCCATCTCTTAACCTTGGACGTGGAGATGTGATATGGCTTTGATTCCTCATCAGAAATGAGGCCATTAATTCCAGAGATCCTGATTCCATTAAGGTCCAGGATCTGCCCTTGTCTCAATGAATAACCTTCGATCACGGGGAAATTCTCGTGATTACCGTAGACCGTAACCAGCTCAGTCCTAGAGGTTATTGATCGCATATCGTCCTCGGAGACCTGATCCCAATCCCCAGCTGATAGCAAGGCGTCTGGTCTCTCCACGTCTATTAAATCCAGTAACCACTGAACTGCCCCTGACTCATCCACTCCCTTAAATGGCTTAAGTGACTTGTGAAGGTCGCTCACAAAGAGAAGCTTCACAATAATCAGTTCGAGATCCAGTTAAAGATCTTTATGTGACGAAGAGTGAGATTGCCAGCCCGTCTCGTCTTTACCGAGAGTTTCGCTACTTATAAGTGTAGCACATGATATAATCCTCGATGGTCAAAATCTTTCTAGGTCCAGCTGGGATTCCCTTATCCACAAGGGGAAAGGGCAGCGTTGAGGGAGTAAAGAGAGTGAAGGAACTGGGACTTAATGCCATGGAGGTGGAGTTCGTTCAGGGAGTCAAGATGTCAGTGGAAACTGCTAAGGAACTTGGAAAGGTTGCTCAGGAGCTAGGAGTAAGGTTGTCAGTACATGCCCCCTATTTCATTAATTTATGTTCTTCTGAAGAGGAGAAAATAAAGGCCTCCCAGAAGAGGATATTGGACACCGTAGAGAGGGCCCACGCAATGGGTGCAGATGCCATAGCCATACATGTGGGATTCTATGGGGACTACTCGCCTGAACAGTGTTACTCGCTCGTGAAGGATTCTCTTCTAACCGTGAGGGACAGGATGAAAGAGAACTCCATGGATTCCGTCAAGCTGGGCGTGGAAACCATGGCCAAGGAGACGGCCTTTGGTACATTGGACGAGGTAATAAGCATCTCCAAGGAGGTTCCTGGGGTAATTCCATATATAGATTGGGCCCATACATTTGCCAGACAGGGCGGAAAAATAGACTATGGGGAGATCCTAGATAGATTAACCAAGGAACTGGGGTTAACACATGTTAACTCCCACTTTGAATCGCTCCAGGTTAGAAAGGGAAAATACGTGGATGTACATGAACCCATTACCAAGAATGCTCCTCCCTTCGAGCCACTGGCCAAAGCCCTGCTTGAAAGGGACATTTCCATAACCCTGATATGTGAAAGCCCCAGACTAGAGGAGGATGCCCTAATAATGAAGGGCGTATTAGAGTCCCTGGGATACAAGTTGGGTTGAGATTTTGTGGATCGTTGCTTCAGATTTCGATAGAACCCTTTCCCACGAGAGTGATTCCTTCGTTATTAGGAATGATGTGGTAGAGAAAATAAACAATTTCTGTTCTATTTACAAGTTTTTCGTGGTAACTGGAAGGGAGGAAAGATACATGAGGATTTTAGCGCCTGGTCTAAGACCCACTGGCTGGGTCTTGGAGAATGGGGCCCTTCTTCTGTTGGGAGACAGGAAGGTAGTGAACGCCCCTGAAACTTGGTTCGAGACCAGGAAAATCGTTGGTGAAAAGCTAACAAGTCACGGTATCTCCCATTCCTTTGGAGAAGTTATAATATACGTGAACTCATGGAATGGCTCGCTTGATCTAGGGCCAGGCGTTAGAATTGAAAGAAATAGACAGGACACCATGATCTTGCCAGATAACGTGAATAAGGGAACCGGTCTAATGAGGGCAATTCAAGAAATGAAACTTTCGGGCAAAGTTATTGCTGTTGGAGACGCGGAGAACGACGAATCCCTCTTTAGGGTTGCCCATATCAAGGTCGCAGTGGCTAACGCAATACCGTCCATAAAGAGAATTGCGGATATTGTTATGCAAAAGGAGGACGGAGAGGGAGTAGTTGAACTCTTGGATATGATTCTAACCGGTCACTTTCCTGAAAACATAGATGTCAACTAGGAATTTATGCACCTTCTCCCTGTGCCAGGGGTAATAGGGAGTCATAGGATAGGAAAGGGGAATAACCTCAACCGAGAACCCTCTGGTCTGAGCCTCTCTAGTGATGAGGTTTCTGGAATCAGGATTACTCTTGTGTATGGAGTATATGACCTTCGCCATATTCATTGCTGTTCTAAGAAACTTAAGATCGATTCCCCTCTTGACCTGTCCAAAAGGAGGATTCTGCACAACGGTGTCAAACTTACCATGAAACTCGGTGCAGTCAGCCTCCACGAAATCAGCCTCTAGTTCCAGTTCTCTAAACGCATCCCTCCCCACCTCAAGGGAATCCCTATCCACATCCACGCAGGTACAGTTCCCCCCAAGCATTGCCACTCCGGCGCAGAGCCTGCCTGTTCCGCATCCCAGGTCAGCAACTCTCCTTTCCTCGATCGCCCCCTGAATGAACGCTGTCCAAACTAGCGCAGATGCAATGGGAGAGGGAGTCAGGTACTGCTCAAGCTCCCATTTGGGCTTTGGATGAGCGGGTATCCTTTCCATTAAAATTTCAATTTTTCTTTTATTAACGCTAGAGCCTGATATAAATCACTCACCTTGTTCTCCCTTACTTCCGGATAGAATCCAAACCTGTCCACTAGAATTGCGTCCAGATAGGCCCTCCTTGCCCCTATGTAATCAATCTCGTAAACATCACCTATATGAATCCCCTCCTCTCCAGCCTCCTTAATTGCGTGATGGAATATCTTAGGATTTGGTTTCATTACTCCCACGTCGCAGGATGCAATAACTCCGTCCAGATACCTGTAGAGATCCAGGGTCTTCAGTATGGTATGAACTTTCCTGGTTGTGTTGGTAACTAGTATTACCTTAAAGCCCATTTTCTTTATCTCGTTCAAGAAGGGCAAGGCATCCTCGTAGAGTTCGAAATGATCTGAGAGGTAATTCCTAGAGGAGAGCCTTTTCACCACGTCAGGATTTGCGGGCTTCCCCATCTCGTAAAGAATGTCATAGAAGTCGAGCTGGGACAGTCCGTCGTGATCTGGATGAGGGAAATTAGCCTTACCCATGTGCTTCATGAGGGCCCTATAGACATCTCTCTCATTTACTTCCAGCCCCTCCTCCATCATGGCTTTGGCAATGCTCTCGTGCATCCTTGGAACGAACTTCACAAGGGTATCTCCCATGTCAACGAAAATCGCTGTCATATCACATCTCATCCCTTCCTCTTATTAAAAACTTAGGCTGAGATATCCTCTCCGACTTGCACTTGGGGCATCTGCTGGGTCTCTTGGGCTTCTCAAGGGATATCTCAGCACCACAGGATTCACATCTGGGAGGATAAAGTATTACCACGTAATCCTTTCTCTTAGATGACAGGGCAATATGGTATATATGGTCGTAAACCTCCTGTTCCCTTCTTATCCCCGTCACCTGCATTATATCCCTGGCTGTTAAGGGCTCTGGGGAAGACCTAAGTAATAACAGTATTCTCTCCCTCGTTGTAAGATATTCCTCCGGCAAAGAGCTCCCTAAACTCATTTCTTAAGGAGAGTTTTATACCAAACGATCGGAGAAGCCAATCATCCATAGAAAAATCGAAGTGTCCTCCCTCCTTCTCCACAACCTGGCCTGGAAAGTACCTTGACATTTCCCTCACGATCTCGCACTGGTTCACCCTGTTACCCATGTTTATCACCCCTGTGGCGCCCTTTCTGAGCAGGGTAGAAACCACTTTACCTATCCCCTTTGTGGAGATGAAGGAAAGGTAGAAGTTTCTGTTACAGATTGCCCTACCCCTTAACACGAGACTTCTCAATTGATTATACAGGAGACCCCTGTAGGAGAGGGAGAAGGGGAAACCTAACCTGAGAACAAGGTAATTACCGAGGGACGCAATACCCGTCTCCCCTGCCAGTTTGGTCATTCCGTAATAGTTAAGAGGGTCAGGGGTGGACGTCTCTCCGTAAAATCCTTTCCTTCCGTTAAATATCATGGACGTAGAAAGGTAGACGTTGAGGGCTCCCACCTTATGTGCAGCCTTACCTATGTTTATGGCCAACCACGTATTAATGTTCCAGGCCCTTGCCCTATCCCAATTTGCCTCGAAATAGGGAACCTCGTAGGTGTGTATTACCACGTTGGGTTTCTCTTGAAGGACCCTGTACGGGGAATCGGTAACCAGTACCTCCCCTGAAAGCTCCCTAGCAATCTCCCTGGCAATCTCCCCTTCATCAGTTACTATGACCTTCATTCATTTAAATTAATGCCTTGCATTAATAAGATCGGAGTAAAATTCATCTATCCTCTTTGCAAGTTCTCCAGAGCTGATGCCGTTTGCCATAGCTAGCGCCATTGATCCTCCTGCGCCCACTCCTTCCTTGACGAATCCACGTTCGTAAACCCTCAACCCCTCATATTGGCTTTGGGATAGATCCACGCTGGCGTGAGACAGCTTGACTCCAAGTGTCTTAGCCAGCTCCACCAGCTTGGCCGTACTATCGTGAATTACCCACTTAGTGGTGATTATTCCAACATTCTGCAGTTTTTTGGGATCGAGCTCCCTTATTAGCGCAGATACGGCAGCCATCTGCGTTCCTCCAGCCAGAATCGTCATACCCCTAAATCCTAGGGCCAGACCGGCCACCGCCAGAATTACCGGATCGGAGAGCCAGTAGATCCTTTCCCTTCCATTTGCGGGGGCGTTCCTCAACGCTTCCTCTATCACTCTCCGTTTAAGGTCCTTTGGGTTATTTGGGGAAGAGGAACTCACGATCTCAACCCCATCAAAACCCAGTCCGGTTAGCACGGCAGCCGCCGTGGTCGTTCCCGCGGGGATAGATTCGCCCACTACAAGAACTTCATCTCTCTGGCTCTCTCCCAGAATCATTGCATTTTCCAGTATCCTCTCCGCTATCTCCCTTCTTATACCTCCCCTTCTTATATCCCTTCCGGGTTCCCCATGAAGTTCCATGAAGGGAATCATGGGAGCAACCCTAGCCCCCGCATTAACTATGATCCTGTTCACGTTTACAAGTGACAGGGATGCCCTCGATAGAAGGGCAGGAGTAGGTATCCCGTCAGGGGTCACGGGTACACCCCTGATCACCCTGCACGCCCCTGTGATGAGGTACTCCGCATCTGCAGCTGGAGTGAACATGGTCAGCTCAGGAGTGGCTCCAGCCACGGTGATCCCGGGTATCAGGCTGACGTCAGTTGTTCCTATCACCAAGACGAAACTTGTTCTTTTTCCTTTCAATTTCTCAGACAGATTACCTATGTGATCCACAATCACGTGCTAAAATTTTTGAAATCCTTAATATCATTTATGTGATGTGAGCTTTAGGGAGCATTACTCTGTCCTGGAGAGGGCTTCTAAAATCACTTTAGAAGATTTCATGAGGGATGAGAAATTAAGAAATGAGACCAGAAGAGCTATAGGTGAGATGCTGAGGGAATTGTATCTCCTGGGTTCCCGGTTAGTTATTGGAAAAGGGGAGGACATAATATGGAACCTTGCCAAGTCAGGGCTAATTCAGGCTCCCCTGGCCCAGGAGCTAATTGACGTGATCAACCTTTATAGGTCAGGTTCTGACGAGCTAATTTATGCCTCCTTGGTCAGAATAATGGAGGATATCGAGGAGGCCTATCTGGTTCTAAAGGCTAAACTTGGTTCTTGATCTCGTCTATTGCCCTATCCACTTCTTCCTCCTCGTTGTAGAAGTGGGTGGATATCCTTATCCCTGACCCCCTGGGAGAGACAATTATCCTCTTGGACATGAGATTCTCGGCAACCTTCCTGGGATCCTTGACCTTCACTATCACTATTCCGGCTCGTTTTTCCCTGGGAGTCACCACCTCCAGTCCCTTATCCTCAGCTACATCCATGGCGTGGGCAGAAAGATCGAGCACCCTTCTCTCAACCTCATCGCGTATTGGTGTAAGCCTCTCTGCCACCTTGGTCATTGCCAAGTTGGCTGAAACATCCATGGTCCCTATCTCGAACCTTCTGGGTCCCGTCTCTAGGGAGAAAGACTCAGGGTTAAACTCCATGAAGGTGGAACTGGTTTTCCATCCGTAAAAGGGAGGATCCGGAATTAGGCCCTTTCTCACGAACATGAAACCTGAGCCCTGAGGGGACATCATCCACTTATAGCCTCCAGCCACAAGGAAGTCGACCCCCATTTCCTTGACGTCGATTTTCACTGCCCCAGCAGACTGTATTGCATCCACCAGCAGAAGGGATCCGTTTTTCTTAGCTTTGTCCGCTATTCTCTTAACGTTCAGTCTCACTCCGGTGTTAAAGCTCACGTGACTTATCACTATGAGGCGGACATTATCCGTGATATGTTCCAGAATTGAGCCCTCCAGCTCCTGAGGAGAAGACTTAACCATCTTTATCTCAACCCCACGTTTCGCCAGCTTATACAGCGGGTACACGGTAGCAGGAAACTCCAGGTTGTCAGTAAGTATCTGATCCCCCTTGGAAAGTGGTAATCCGTGGACTATCATGTTTATCCCGTAGCTTGTGTTGGGAATGAAGGAGATCTCCTCAGGAGACGAATTGATGAAATCCGATATTACCCTCCTCATGGAATAAAAGTCGTTGTACTCAACAGCGTTCACGTGCAGGCTTCCCCTGCATGAAACCCCGTAAAGGTAACCAAAACTCTCCATGAGGGCGAAAATGGGAGTTGGAGAGATTGCAGCGTGATTAAGGTAAATATAATCCCGGGTAACAGGTATCTGTTCCCTGAACTCTTTCATGTTAGTCCATATCCAGTGAGCTCATAAAATGTTATGTGTGAAAGTCGTCCTAGGTACTAGTACTCTTTTCTCTTTATAATCCAGTTTGTTAAATCATTTTTGAGAAAGAATACTATAAAACGAGGTATTACTAGAAAATCTTATGAAGATGTACATGTAAATCTAACGTGTCAGTAAAAAACCAGCTCCTTGAACACATGACAAGATATGGGGGGAATCCCAGGTGTCTGGCCAGCGTTGTTGGTGAATCCTCCAAGATAATTGCAAGGGAAATTCTGGAGATGCAAAGGGAGCATCAGCTGGCTCTCTTTCCCGCCGTGTTTTCGGAGGGGCTTGGGTTGGGTAAGTACTTGATCGTTGTACGTAATTGCCCCATAAAATATGAGACTGCATCCAGACTGTTTCACCCCATAATGAATCTGTTCAGGGGGGATATGGAGGAAAACTTGTTCTCAATCACGCTATTCGCTGATGGGGGAATAGTTGAAGATATAATAAAGGCCCTGAACGCGTTATCCTGCTCCCTGGTCATTGCGACCAGAATTAAGCAAACTAGAAAGTTCGTGAGGGATCCCACATGTTACGACTTTGAGTCCCACAGGTGGATCTGTGTTGATAAACTGGAGATTAGGCAAGGAGAATTTTTGAGGAATCCGCACGAGCAGGACATTAAGGGGGTGGTAAGTCTGCAGGTAAATCCCTTCGCCGACATAAGGATAATAAATCATAGAAATCATGTTTTCAAAATTGTAACAGGTTTCATGTACGTGCTCGGTAAATCCGATTTCGTTGTTCAGGTTATATCCAAGGAGGAGTTGACGGAGTATATACCCGATGTGGTTTGGACGGCCGAGGGAGAGGATATTTTTATCTCTGAGATGCACGTTAATAAGCAAGGGCTAGAGGCGGCGATGAAGAAGGTGAGAGATAGGGCGTCAGAGATCATTATCTCACCAAAATCACCTCTGTACGCCCTGGGCTACTCTTTACCCTATGAAATCTTTAGGAATGGAAAATGGATTTATCCCAAGATTGAGATAAATAAAACTAGAGTTACGTAGGTTCACTTCTCCCAGTCATTTTCCTCTCTGCTCGGTTCTCATTACACTTTTTCTTACCTTACCACCACAAACAGGGCACTCCTGTTTGGGCTCCCTGAAAGTCCTTCCACATCCCTCGCAGATGTAACTAAAGGTCTTAATCTCCTGTGCCGTCCTTCCAAGTCTCACAGGATTGAACTTTATCCCAAGCTTCATTAACACGTTCTGAACTGCGAAATCATCCGTGAAGACCACTGCAGGTGATAGATCTATGGCAAGGCCTATCACAGACTTGTCTGTCTTGGTTAGACTGTGATCGTTTATCTCCCTTAGCACCTTCTCAACTGTTTTCATGGCCGATGGAGAGGGTTCCATTGCAATAATCTTGTTAGTTATCATGGAAAGAGAAAGACTCCCCATGGAGTGTAGATCCCTTACTTCCTCTATAACGAGTGGCGTTGTGAATACCTTATCGAAGGAGTTCTGCAGTCCGCTCAAGAAACCGGCGGTATCAAATATCACTTTCTCCAAGGCGCGATACCTCTCAGGGGATCTATTTTAAAGAACCTATACACGATGGCGTTCCTGGAGGGAGCAATCTCCACAACATCTCCAGGCTTAACGTGCCCAATTACGTTTCCATCGGCTACAATTCTAGCCTTTTGATCGTATCCTTTGCTTTCCATTACTAATTTAATGGTAGTTCTGGGGACTATTAAAGATTTTACTGCCGAGAGTATAGGGCTAACCAGGGAAATTTCGAGCGCATTTGGAACACTAAGGTAAACTCCAGTAATGGACATACTCCACCCCGTGGAACCTTGAGGCGTGGAAACGAGGATTCCGTCTCCCTCGGAAGTGAAGCTGGTTTCCTGAAACATTGCTGTCACAATGATACTTTCAGGTTCGTCGTAGAGCACTCCTGCTTCATTGAACACTTCCTTGGATAGGTCGCCGAAGTTAACCCTCAGAAGAGGATACTCGTGGATGTAGTAATCGCCATCCTTGAGCCTTCTCAATATATTCTCTATTTCCTGTGGCTCAACGTCCATCAGAAAGCTTCTTCTTCCGGCCTTAATCGTGACGATGGGTTTCCCAAAATCTATGGCCCTGAGAAGGGTTCCATCACCCCCTATGGCCATCACAACGTCTGGATTCGAGTCAACTATCGTGTATCCCATGGACTCGGCCAGGCTTCTGGCCTTGCTGACCAGAGGGTAGACCTGCGGAGACTCCTTGCTAATGATTTTAAGTTTCATTCATGTTATGGTCACCAGCAACGCATAATAACTCTTTTTTGTCCACTCCGTATGTGAAAGGAACAACCATTCTGTTTTCAAGGACAATTTATGCCATAAGCTGGTTCTACTTGGCCCCCGAGATACCTAGATTACTTGAAGAATTTCATGTGTCCAGCTCCCTGTCTGGGGTAATACCCCTATCCTTCTTTCTGGGGTCAGGTCTCATGCAAATACCCTCAGCCTATCTAGGGACCAGGATTGGCCAGAGGAACTCCCTTATTCTAGGTCTCCTGATCATGTCAGTATCAGCATTCTCTGTTGCTCTCTCGGGTTCATTCGTCTCCATTTCATTGTCCTATTTTCTAGGAGGTATAGGTGCGTCCATGTTCTTCTCTTCGGGCGGAGCAATTCTCTCGGACCTGAACAGGGAGAGGCTGGGCTTCTCTTTAGGTCTCTATAACGCCCTGTTTTGTGTTGGAGGATTTCTTGGGCTGAACTGGGCTCTCATTTATAATATTGTAGGGTTCACCCTAGGCGCCATACTCGTGGGGACTCTCACCCTCATCTCTGCCCTCCTAAACTTCAGGTTACCAAATCCCAGACCCTCATGGAGGGCCATAAGGAACAGGAGGGTCATTATTCTTGGGGTGGCGACTGCAGGGGTATGGGGCGTTTATTACGCTGTTGGAGAGCTATTACCCTCTTTTATGGTGTTTTACGAACATCAGAGAGCCCTCACCAGTTCGGCCGTGACGAGCCTCCTCCTCGTGTTTTCGGCCTTAGGAGGGGTTATGGGCTGGCTTGGTGACAGGACAAGTAAGATGAGATTGATGATCGTGAGTGCTGTGATTACCTCGCTTTCTCCACTTCTTATTTACACTCCCTTCTACGTGTTTGCCCTGGTGATTTTGGGAATATTTAACGAGCTAGCCATATCTCTTCTCTACTCTGTGACTGCCCTTGAAGGTGGAATAAGGAATTCCAGTATTACCCTCGCTGTGGTTAATTCCCTAAACATTAGTCTGGGAACTTGGCTCGAATTCCTTGCAGGTTATTTAGGCTTCTCCGCGTGGGCAGTTCTCTCCCTCTCAGGTCTCGTTCCCCTCCTGCTTCTAATGGGTCTTAGGACTCGCACCTGATCAGAAGGGAAACCTGAAAGACCTTGCTCTCGTTCTTCACCTCCACCGTTCCCCTCGCGTTCAGTAACCTAACCTTGAATACTCTCTGGGGAGGACCCCCGTTAACTCTCATGGTAACCCAGCTGGAAACCCCACTAACCACGAGGACGCATTTCCCTTCCACCTTGAACGTCACGGATTGAGAGGGCATGAGGTGTATGGAGTTCTCTTTGAAACTTGTACCAGGAAAGCTCAGAGCCTCCAGCATTATTTTCCTGTAATATCTGAACCATAAACTGCTCAAGGTAATCAAGGGAAGCGTGAGGAGTAAGAGTAATTCAGCTAACATCACGATGAAAGTGCATTATTTGCTAATATCATTTACTTGTGTTGTACAAAAACCACACATCTTTTAAAAATTGATGAATAAGTCATATTTAAACGGACATGAATGCTTTCATTACTATTCATGATTAATGTCGGAAAGTTTAAATAGTATAAATGTCTGAGTCACATGGTTATCATGGCTGAATACGACGTCATAGTAATAGGAGGAGGGCCTGTGGGTCTTTTCGGAACCTTCTACAGCGGGCTCAGGGATATGAAGGTTTTACTCATAGACTCGCAAGATGAGTTAGGAGGACAACTGGTCACCTTGTATCCTGAGAAAATGGTATATGACGTGGGAGGTTTCGCTGGGATACAGGCCTATGATCTTGCGCAGAGACTTATTGAGCAGGCAAAGATGTTCGGCCCCGATATAAGAACAAGGGAGTGGGCGGACATCCTTGAAAAGACCCAGGATGGAATGTGGGTTGTCAAGACGGATAAGGGAGGAGAGTATAAGACAAAGACAGTCATGATTGCTGCGGGAATAGGTAAGATAACACCGAGCAGGCTGGGTGCCAAGGGAGAAGTGGAGTATGAAAACAAGGGAGTTTACTACACTGTGAGGAGGAAGAACGAATTTCAGGGTAAGAGGGTTCTAATAGTGGGAGGAGGAGACTCAGCTGTGGACTGGGCACTTACTCTCGCGCCCATAGCAAAGGAAGTTACACTGATTCACAGAAGGGATCAGTTCAGGGCTCACGAGCGTAGCGTGAAGGAGATGTTTGAGGTGGCTAAGGTATATACCTGGCATGAGCTCAAGGAAGTAAAGGGAGACGGCAACAAGGTTACACAGGCAGTGATATTTGATAATAGGACCAAGGAGGAGAAAACCCTCAACGTTGACGCCGTCATCATCAGCATCGGGCACAAGGGTGACTTGGGTAACATGCTGAAGTGGGGCCTCAACATGAAGGGGAGGGATATTGTGGTGAACGGCAAGATGGAAACCAATCTGCCTGGCGTTTATGCAGTGGGAGATATAGCCTCAGTTGAGGGTATGCCCAAGCTTGCATTAATAGCGGTGGGATTCGGGCAGGCAGCCATAGCGTCCAGTGTGGCGAAAAAGTTTGTGGACCCCAATGCTTCCGTGTTCGCAGGTCACAGCTCCGAAATGGATAAGTTCAAGAAGTGATTTTTCCATCTAGATGAAATGCCTCAAGGTACCCAGGAGGCTCATGGGAGAGATCAGAGTTAAGAGTGTCCCTGGGTACGAGATATTATATGAAGGGGATTACGCACTCATTCCGGTATCAGAGGTTAGGGAAGGCCAAGAGGTGGTGGAGTGTAATCCCCCGGTCAAGAGGGGAACGCCTAAGTTGAACGAAATAGTTCCAGGGGTTTCCTCCTTTTACCTAGTCGGGGATATCATGATAATTTCACCTAGGAGAGAGCTGACTCAGGAGGAGTTAGGAAGGATAATGCGAACCTACAGCAAGGTTAGGGCAATTTACCTGAGAAAGAAGGTAAAGGGAGAGCTTCGGGTGAATGAACTTGTTCATGTGGCAGGTGAGAAGAGAACCACCACAACGTTCAATGAGGGAGGATTGAAGTACTTTGTGGACGTCGCAAAGGTATACGTGAATCCCTCCATGGCCACCGAGAGGTTAAGGGTAGTGGAGAGCGTACCCTCAAGTAGCAGGGTGTTGGATGCGTTCACTGGATATGGGGCACTAGCCCTTCAACTTGCGAGGAAACTGGGGTATGTAGTGGCGGGAGACCTGAACTTGGATGGTCTCCTTATGGCCTCTCTTTCAGCAAAGATGAACTCCAGCAAACTGGTGTTGGATCTGGTTCATTTTGACGCTCAGTACCTTCCCTTCAGGGAGAAGGCTTTCGACTTGGCAATTGGTGATAACCCCACGATGATAGACCGGTTTGTGGAAGAGCTCTGCAGGGTATCACGCTCCGTGATCCTCTACAAGTTGGGAAGGATTCAGGACGGATGGGAAAAGGTTAACGACTATTCGAAGGACCTCGTTATCATGAAGCGGGTCCTGAGATGCAATGAGTAATACCTTCACCTCTCCACGTCTCAGCTTCGGAATCATATCTCTCCTGAGATCCCTGGCAGACTTGTTGGCCTTGATAAGGATTGTTCCGTCAGAGATAAAATCGGACTTCCTAACTATCATCTTGACATCAGAACTGAAGGGTAGATCCCTAGATCCCCTGCCTGTAACAATTTCAATGAGTCCATCCTTCATAATAACAAGGTGGCCATATCCCTCGTTTCTCAGGATGCTCTTTACTTCACTGGACAGGTGAACTGCTCCCTTGTCCGAGTTGATACATATGATGCAATCTCCCCTCTTCGTCAGGAAGTTTTCCCGGGTGATTTCCAAGGTCGTTCTGTGCTTTGCCAGCACGTTCTCGTGTCCATAACAGGTGATGATATCAGTGGCTATCATCTTTCCTCAATATGAAGGTTCTTCCCCTTACCTCAACCAACTCGCTTTCGGTTTCCCTTGCCACCATCTCGGCTAGCTCCCTCCTGTCCATGGACTTATCCAGTAGCCTCACCTTGATGGTACCGTGATCCTTGAGATGTCTCCTTATTTCCTCCTTCATCCCTTCGGTCAGCCCCCTTTTTCCTATCCTTATTTCTGCCCCTCCTCTCACTACGTCCTTCAAGTTTCTTCTCGTCTCTGGTGTCATATCTCCTTATCCAACCACACACTAGGCATGTTCTAATTAAAATCTTTGACTTAATTCTCCTTCTCTCCGTGATTCCCGGTATTAGCGGAGTTAGACACCTTCTACAATACTTTCTCTTGTACTTGAGGGGTAGTTTAACTCTTGCCTTGGACGTATACTGAACCGCCAGTTTCACATATTCCCTGGAGAGGTCCAGTTTTCCCTCTTGTCCCATTTCCACTGCCATGTCCACCAGTTTCATTGCCCTTTCCAGAATTGCGCCCTTCTTCAATGGGTACAACCTGTGAGAACTATTTTTTATCTTTGCGTCAACTCCATGACAAATGGACATCATTCTCCTGGAATCGTCGCTTGAGCTAGTGCCCCCGCAGATTAGGAACCATCCAAGCGTTGTGAAGAATGCGGAGAGGCAGGGAAAGGACCCCTCGCAGGTCCTCCTGGACATTTCCCTTCACTATCACGCGATGCGTAACCTGCCCAACAGGGAGAAGAGGGGCAGACCAGATATAGTTCATACCGCGTTACTTGTGGTGTTGACAGACCCGGAATTTGAGGGAAACCTGTACATTCACACTCTCGACTCTAGGATTATCAAGGTATCCCGGGAAATGAGACCACCAAAGAACTACGCACGATTCGTTGGACTCATGGAACAGCTACTGGTTCATGGTAGGGTCCCCCTAGATGGAGCACCATTAATGGAGGTCACTTCCCTGTCCCTCCGCGAGCTCATTGAAGAAAGGGGTTTAATACTCTTGGATGAGCGAGGGACGAAGGTTTCAAGGAGCTCACTCTGCGAACGAAAGGAGTATATAGGCATTGGAGCTTTCCCCCATGGAGATTTCAGTCCTGAAATCAGGACACTATCAAAGCAGATTTTCTCGATCAGCGATCACGTGCTGGAAACCCAAAACGTTCTTTGCAGGCTGATCTCCTCCTGTATTCAGGATTGACTGGATATTCTTGCCTTGGCGTATATTATTCCTCCAGGCGAAGGTGTAAGTTCAAGAATGGTGAAGCCGTAGCTCTCCACTATTTTCTTAAAAACCATGGATGCACAGAATGTTGACTCAAGACTGAAACCTGTCCCTGCAAGTCTTAGTTCGAAGTCGTCATTCTCCAGCTTCTTTATTTTCAGGTCCTTTATGGGCAGTGCCGATTTCACGCTCTCATAGACACTCATCAATTCCTCCAGCGTAGATGCCCTGGACTTCAGATATGAAGCCACCTGTAGTCCAGCTCCCTCGCAGATTGACTGGAAACCCTTCTGGTCCTTCTCGTAGGCCAGTTTCGCCAAGCTCTCAATATACCACGACGTGACGGGCACTATGTCTAGGTCCTTGAACACCTTGTATAACTCAACAATATCCTGTAGTTTTGTGGAGTCCTCTCCCATTTTTATCATTTCTAGCATTGCCTTCAGCGCTAGGTTTGTTAGTGAGTAAATAGTGTAGCCTCTACTCTTAGCCTCCTTCTCTATCTCCTTAATCAACTCACTATCGGCGGCTATATTTACTCTGCCCAACTATGTTCACAAATATGTACATAATGATACTTTATAAAATCTTTGTAATGTATTTTACTAACGCTATCTAGTTTAGATCTATCTAGTGAGGTGTGAAGGCTATTATATCGAATATAATAAATAATATCAGAGCTATAATGAAGCCTCCTAGATACCAGTTACCATCCCTAAAGAGTGCCTTTATCAAGTCCAATATCCCGTTTATTTCATTCTTATTCTTTTCAGCCATATGTTCTAGTCTGATGGACTCATTAAAAACTTTTCCTCATTAATTCTATAATAACACTATTAACCATGTGAAACGTGAGGTCTGCGAGCTATGTTTCATTACATGTTAGCTTGGTCTTGATAGGGCGATAGCGTGTAAGATACCTTGTTCGTCTTTCAACACTTTTTTATATCATTAGCACTGCATTAGTCTTGATCAGGGATGAGTCTTTGACAAATATCTCATAAGTAGGCAGGAACTCAAGGTTCTGCTCAGGGAACTAAAGAAATGGAGTGCACCCGCAACTGTTCTACTCTCCCTATACATTCCTCCAGGTAGACCTGTTTCAGACGTAGTTAACATGCTTAGACAGGAAGCCTCTATCTCTCAAAACATTAAACTGAAGAGAACTAGGGACGCGGTGGAATCTGCCATAACTACAGCAATAGATAGGCTCATAAGTATTAACAAGATCCCAGAGAACGGTCTTGTGCTTTTCTGCGGAGAGAACTTCGATACGGGGGAGTTCAGGTGCTATATGTTCTCGCCTCCAGAGAAGGTCACAGTGTACTTCTATCGCACGGACAAGCAATTTCATACCGAATTCCTTGAGGACATGGTGGAGGTATCGGAGGTTTACGGTCTGCTAATTGTGGAGAGGGATCAGGGAACCATAGGAGTCTTGAGGGGTTCTAGGATAGAGGTTCTGGAGGAGATGGAGGGATACGTTCCAGGGAAGCATATGATGGGAGGGCAAAGCCAGCGCAGAATTGACAGGATCATTGAGGAACTATATCACGACTTCTTGAAGAGCTTCGGAGAGAAGGTGAACAATTACCTTCTACCCTATCTGGAGAGTGGTAAATTGAAGGGAATCCTGCTTGGAGGTCCTGGATACGCTAAGAAGGACTTCTACGACTCAGATTATATTGACTACAGGTTGAAGAAACTGATATTGTTGCCATTGGTTGACATAGGCTATCAGGGAGAGGCGGGGCTTAGGGAGATGGTTATGAAATCCAAGGATTTGCTCAAGAACCAGAAGTACATAGAGGTGGAAGACCTAATAGAGGAGCTCAAGTATCATCTCGCAAAGGATGATGGTCTGGTTGTTTACGGCAAGGAGGAGATAAATAAGGCCCTGCAGATGGGGGCAGTGGACAAGCTCATTGTGTTCGATGATGGAACGGAGGAGAACGAGAAAATGGTTCAGGAGGCAGAAAAGTACGGAACCAAGGTCTACCTAGTGGGTGAGGAAATACCTGAGGCAGAGTGGGTAAGGAAAACCTTCAGTGGCATGGTAGGAAAGCTAAGGTTCAGGATTTAGTTATAATAACGTGAGGCCAGAGGTCAAAAAGGTTAAAGACGTTAGGCCAATGAGAGAAGCGTCAATCCAGTATTTTCCTTCTCTTCATCTCAGATAATATTTTTTCTAATGGAATGGGAGGCGTTATTCCGTAATTCTCCTTGAACCCAGCCTCTATAATCCTCCCATCTACCGAACCCTTCTCGTCAATCAATTTCTTAACCAGGTTAATTTCGTCCTCCCAGTAGTTCCAAGGGTACATGAACCATGCCCAATCAGTAACCAGCTGGGCAAAGAAGTCAGGCTTGAATTTAGATGATGTTTCAATGTGCTGTAGAGTAGCAGTTTTCATTACTCTTGGAGAGAAGTTTTCACCAACGTATTTACTGGTCAGGATCAGGCTATCGCCTGTGTCAGTTATGTCATCCACAATGAGAACCTTCTTGTCGCTAAGGTCAACCTTGTAGGGATACTTAATCCTGGCTTCGGGTGTATGTGATGCGGTGACAATCCAGTGCTCCACCTTAAGGGATAATACATCAATCACGCCCAATGAGTCAGCTAGGAGCCTAGCGGGAACCAGCCCTCCCCTAGCCACAGCGATTATGATGTCAGGAGTGAATTCGGCTTTAATCTTCTCGCTAAGAATTTCGGAAAGCTTAACTATCTCTTCCCAAGTCACCACTTTTACTGGGATTTTAGGCAAGGTTTCAGGAACCCCCTACCCTTTTAGCTCAACTCCTTAATCAAGTTTACTACCGCGGGACATAAACGATCGAAATGTACCAGGAAGCAACGAGTGATCAAGTTGTATCATGCCCAGACCCGATTGATCTTGGATATCTTACTATCTTTGTATCATTCACAGAACGGGCTTGAAATACTCCAGAGACGTGGTGGTCAATATTACATCTATGTGATTCTTAAGATCGTGGAGCACCTCCATCATTTCCTTTAGATACCTATCTGGGATGGAGAACTCCATAAGGAAACTGGTTCCTTCCCCAAAGCTCAGCCATGCGGTATATCGAATGAAGGGAATGGTCTCCAAGTTTTCCTTTATATCCGTGTAGGGCGTCCTGACCAACAGGACGAAATCTCTTTTCCCGTAATCTACGATGAACCCTTGTATTATTCCCTGATTTAGTGATACCATCATCATCTCGTTCAGCGTTTTGTAGCTCCTGAACCTCGAGAAGGGAAGGGGTTCTGTCTCTCCAGCGTACTGAAACTCGTATACCAAAGGCTCCCATTTGGAGTCGAGAGTCATATCCCACTGGTCTTTCTTTTGGTCATAGGCAAATGGGTTGCCTGAAAAGTTTTCGATCTTGATTACGGGTACTCCCTCTTCCACAAGCGAGAGGGATGACTTACCCTTTAGACTCTGCCTAATGTACTTACCAATCTCACGCTCAAAGGAAATCTTCATGAAGCTGTTCCCTGGGATCGGGGTGAAACACAGTTCCCTGATAGACTCCATGTGCGACAGTAGTTCCTCCTTCCTCTCTCCAAAGATGTTGGCCAGTAGATCTAGATTGGGACCAAATCTGCGCAGGGCTTTAACTAGCTCTGGAAACTTAAGCATCTGAGAATTTTACTCTAAAAAAGATTAAAACCTTGCCACTATCTTAAACCCAATCGAGGACGCGGTCAGCGTAAAGGCAAATCCTCTGCCTTGTGGATCGTCCATATCCGGTCAAATACGAAAACGTTATTATTTGATTTCTGAGGATTAATCAGTAAGCGCGGGGGTGCCCGAGCTAGGCCAAAGGGGGTGGACTGAGGCTCCACTGGAGTAGTCCTGCGCGGGTTCAAATCCCGCCCCCCGCATCCTCTTGTAGGATAGGAGACTTGGAAAACAGAAACTAGGCTAGCTCGCGGGGATAAGGGAATGGTCTACAATACCCATAGCGTCAAGCTCGCATAAATTCGTCTTATAGCATTGTGAGTTAGTACTGAAACTGCTTGAAGCTTAAAATATGCCAACATGACGACACTATGGCTAAATCTCAGAGTTTCTTCCTAAATGGGTAATTACCCACTGGTCTGGTCAGTGGGGCAAGGGCCCTCTCCTCTACCGTATTAAAGAAAAGGTCTTACTTGATTACGTGAAAATCAGCGGGTCTGGCTAGTTCTTCTATGCTGTAAGGATCATTTACCCTGTTGAACCGTCCCCTGTCCAGATTGAGGCTGTGAGGCCGTTTGCTTAGGATAGAGGTATATCTTGTTTCCAAAAACTACGTTGTTGGGTATAATGGCGATTATATTGTCGTTCTTGGCTATGTAGGTGAAAAGGGTCGTAATCTCCTCTACAATTCCTTCATCGCCAGTAACGCTGATGTGGTCCTTTATTTTGAAGGGCCTAGATAGTAGAAGAAACAGCCCCGATACAGCCTGACCCAACACCTGCTGTGAGGCGAAGCCCACTACTATCCCTATGAATCCGCCCAGAGCAACACCGCTGGCACCACCCGCTACTGCCCCAGCGATGGCTGCTACAAGGACACCCACTCCCACAAGCCTGAATATACTTCTCATTGAGGCTGAGGTGGAATGGTCGTATTTCAATCTAAGGTTCCAATATATTACCGATATGAATCCCTGAATTATCAGATATCCAAAAGCCAGGGATAGCAGGATGTTAACGTAGGGTTGATAGCCTGAAATTGATTGGTTGGAGAGTGAGATGTAAGGTAGCTGAAGCCTTATGGATGCTAGGAACGGGAAGAGAAGATTATTTACCAAGGCCTCTACTACAACAAAAAGAACAATGTAGAGAACCAGTTTTCCTGTGCTTTCTGCGATCTTCTTCCTTATCTCGTTAATTGATGTAATATTTTCCTCCTTCATATCTTTCCCCAAGAAATCTGTTATTTTATATGAGAGAAAATAATAGATCTATCTTTTAACTTCTCGTATGATTGAGCGAGGTAGACTCAACGTGTAACTTCATGTCCTACAAAAAGGATCAACTGTTGTATAACCCCTGTTATTCAGTTGGCTAACCCCTGGAGAATTTATAATAATGAACTTGGAAGTTAATTAAGATGAGAAATACAGCCCTTGGAGGCGTTCTTCTCGCAATAGGGGTTATACAGTTCTGGATTTTGATGTTGATCGCGGAGGAGCTGTACCCTGGGTACAACTTGGATCATAACTACATCAGCGATCTGGGAGTGGGCAGAACAGCGCCCATCTTCAACTCCTCCATCATAGTTCTCGGGGTGCTGGTTGTAGCCTGCGGGATTCTGATGTCCAAGAGGTCGATTTCTCCACTGTTAATCATAGGCGGATTGGGAATGATAGGTGTGGGGATATTTCCAGAGACAACCGGTACACCACATCTTATCTCAGCGTTAATAGCCTTCCTATTCTCCGGTCTGGCATCATTTCCAGCTTTCAAGCTCTCCAGCACTCCCTTGAGATACTCCTATCCTATCCTAGGGATCATTTCCCTAGTGAGCCTCTTCCTTTTCGTTTCTCACAACTACCTTGGCCTAGGGCCTGGTGGTGTGGAGAGAATGATCGTTCTTCCTGACATTATCTGGGCTATCTCATTTGGTTCTTCGGTGGTGAAGGAAAGATGAGACTAAGGCAACCTCCAAGGATAAAGGTTCTTGAGGCGCTGGGGGCAATAGCTGATCAAAGGGTGAAGAAGGTTAATGAGCATTACGAAGTAGTTTCGTCAGAGGGTGACAGGAAGTACACAGTGAAGGTAGAGGGAGACAATGTGTCCAGCGACGATAACGGGACTAGGTACAGGAACTACGTAGGTTACCCCATCATTGCGGTGTTAATGCTTGAGGGTAGACTTCCATACGACGATGAGCTGGCAAGGGCGTTGGCGGGTATACCATGGAGGAAACTTAATGAGGAGATGAAGGACTACTCCAAGGTTGAGGAAATTGTGTTGGAGAAGGCCGAACAGAAAGGCGTAAAAAGAGAAAGGATAGAAGATTTCGTGAGTAAGGTGATGGAGGACGTTAGAAGACTTAGACTCAACAAAGTTACCTGAACCTCTGCAGAGGATAGATGAGGATGTCATTAGAGAGATTGAATTCTCAATATAACGCCTTCATCACTTTCCAGGAAATGAGAGGAGGGCAGGGACCCCTCTCCGGTTTAACCTTCGGAATAAAGGACGTGATTGAGACTGCTGGAATTAGGACCACGGCAGGATCCAGAATACTCTTGGAATACGTTCCCAGAAGAAGCGCTGACATCGTGGATAGGATTCTGAAGGCCGGGGGAACCATCCTGGGGAAGACTAACACTCACGAGTTCGCCGTTGGGGCCACCAACACTTCCTCCGTGTCGGGTCCCGCAAGGAATCCCAGGGATAGGGAAAGAATTAGCGGAGGGTCAAGCGGAGGTTCTGCGGTGGCAGTTGCCCTCAGGATGATAGATGTTGGGGTGGGGACGGATACTGGTGGTTCAGTCAGGATACCTGCTTCTCTCTGCGGGGTTATAGGTTTCAAGCCCTCCTATGGAATTTTCTCCACGAGGGGAGTTATTCCCTTCAGCTGGTCTCTAGATACCCTCGGCTTTCTCACAAGGGACCATGAGACCCTATGGAGGGTTCTAATGGCCTTAACTCCGGTGGAGAGAAGGAAGGTTTACTTACGCTCTCCGAGGACAAAGCTCCGGGTGGGAGTTTTCCTCTTTGATGAATTCACCTCGGACCTACTGGAAAAGGTAATGGAGTATTTCCCGCAGGCTAAACCTGTTAACCTTCCTAACATGCTGAGATATGGGAGGTGGGCTAGGAGGGTGATAGCTACCAGTGAGGGAGCTTCCTACCACTTAACTTGGATTAGAAGTAAGGAGGACATGTACTTTCCTGACGTAAGGGATATCCTGAAGTCTGGACTAGATATTAGGGCTGTGGACTACTTGAATGCATTAAGGTTAAGGAGAGTTATCCTAGAGGAATACGTCAATGCCTTTAAGGAAGTGGACGTGATACTCTCCCCTACAACCAGAATACCTGCCCCCAAGATCTCAGATGTGCAGGGAAAAGAGAAGGAGTTTAGGGAGGATCTGGTCGCCAACACAGAGCTGTTTAACCTAGTTGGTGCACCCTCCATAAGTATTCCTTTCTTGGAAAGGGACGGATTGCCCATGGGACTCATGGTAAGCGGAGAGCCGTATAAAGACGGTGTTGTTTTAGAGGTGGCCAAACAACTATTATAAAGATTTAGGAAGACCTCGCCTTCAGAGCGGAGTAGTTCATCCAATTGACTTTCTTATTACCGCCATTTCCCTTGCATACTGCTTCACTTCATTGTACTTCTTTTCCTTTAGGGATAGCAGAAGGAGCTGTGACAGCAGGGCATGCTTTTTGGACTCATAACTCCTGGGTCCTATCTTTACGCCCATGCTTTCCAAGTATTTTATGTCCTCCTCCAGCTTCTTGGAGATCTCACCATCCAAGAATCCATACGATACAAGGGTCGAGAGTCCCTCAGGGTTAATGAACTCCGAGGCCTTCTGGAGGTCGTTCTTAAGGAACTTATAGTTCTCCTCCAGGACATTCCATTGAGCCTCGTTTAACCTGTTTAGCGAGGAGATGCCGATTACCTCTGGAGGTAAACCTACGCTGTACAGGGAACCCACGAAGGTGATAGCTCTCGGTAATATCACCTTTCCTGTGCTCCTTGCGTAACCAAACAGACTGATGTGAAGCTTCCTGGCCCTTCTCCTGGGTAAGTGCAGGGCTACCGTGTTGATAAGATTGGCCATACTCTCTATCACTGGTTGATAGGATGAGGTGTAACTCTCGATAATATCCCTTATAACCTTCTTTTCCTCGTCGCTAAGTATTCGCGGTTCCTTCACCTCCTCCCTATTTATGTGGGAGATCGCCCCCTTCACCTGTTCCTCGCTATAATCGTACTTGAAGGCTGATTGAATGGTGAACGTGTAAACGCCTTCATACTCCTCCATCACCCTCTGGTAATTCTCTGGACTCAGGTGGCCCCTGAAGGGTAGGGAACCAACGCCAATAATAGGAAAGATCGGGATTCCCAGTTCCTCCGCCAGTTTACCGGCCTCACTCAGGGCATACTTGGCCAGCAAAACTGCCGTCAGCATGCCGTAATTCATCGCGGGATCAGATCTGGCAACGAAAAGCCTCATGTATGACGGTTTAATGGCGTGGTAATAGCCCTCGATGATGCTTCTGGTGTTGAGAAGGGAGTCCTTGTCCTCTATGAGCGGGATGACCTCTATCCTCTTGGGGTAGATCTCGCCCACCAGATCCCTCACGTAAACCCCATCCTGAAGCTCTATGTTTTCCTCCATGGCGACGGCTCTCTCGTAATATCTAGCCACGGAGATGATATCGCTCGCGTTGGTGGTGAAGGGAAGGATAACCTCAAATACAGGTACAACTTTCCTACCGTAAAACTTCTCAGCAACGTCAAAGGTAATGGGTATACTCTCCATGGTCTCGGCAAACACCTTCCTCTCTGCTCCCTCTATCTTGGGATTTGGCAACCTATAGGTGAGGAAAAGGTCCTCACCTAGGACGTTGGCCTTGAAGTATTCGTCAAAGGATGAAAATAACTTTCTGACCACGTGGGTATCAACGTCCTTGCCCTCAGCATCCCACATTACCTCTTGCACGTTGAGGTTGGAGAAGGCGTAATATGCCTCCACTACTTCTGCCTCTCCCTCAATAACATCTCCCTTTGCCCACTCCGGCACCGTCGCATTATCAGGGTGTTGCGTGGACATAGTCCTGGGTATGGGTCGCATTTCTTGAGAAATACTTATCAATGCTTTTAAGGTTTTACAGTTAAACAACTTAACATGGTGGATGTAGGTCAGCCCGCGCCTGACTTTGAGGCTGAGGGTTCAACGGGAAAGGTTAGCCTCTCCAACCTGAGAGGCAAGAAGGTGGTACTCTATTTCTACCCCAAGTCCTTTACGCCCGGATGTACAAGGGAGATACAGAGGTTCGTGGAACTTTACGATGAGTTCGTGAAGGCCGGGGCGGAAGTTATAGGGGTTAGCGTTGACTCTGTGAGCACCCAGAAGAGGTTCAGCGAGAAGTACAGTGCTAAATTCCCTGTAGTCTCAGATAAGGAGAAGAAAATTTCGTCTTCCTATGGTGTTCTGAACGAGAAGGGAACCAGTGCACAGAGGGTCACATTTGTAATAGACGCACAAGGTGTGGTCAGGGCAGTTCTAAGGAACATGAAGAAGGCCGAGGATCACGCCGACAAGGCCCTTGAGGAAGTTAAGAAGATTTAGATAAATGTAACGTGAAACGCTTCGTGCATGAAGTCACGTTATTTTCTGGTTCGTAGGGCAGGGCTCTGAAGACATGGTGTCTTGGCTATACCTCATGACTATGGAATAGGTTAACCATAATGTTTTGCACGAAGCGACTCAACGAAAGGAAACCAAGGGCCAGGAAGACCTTCTAATCCAAGGATTTTTGCGTAAAATGTCCCGAAGCCCAGTTAACCGGATATTACCCTCCTGTAAACCCTTTCCCTGAAAGCGCTCACTGGATCATTCAACACATGGGGAATCTTAGACACAACGTCTGAGGCAGTTAGATGCGCGCCCAGCTCCCTATATGCCAGTGTGCCAGAGAGGCTATTCACCAGTGCTCCCAGGCTGGCCGAGGTGAATGGGGGGTACCCCTGGGCCATAAAAGTAGCTATTATCCCGGTCAATGTGTCTCCGGTTCCTCCGGCCGTCATTCCAGGGTTTCCAGCCTTGTTCAGCCTGAATGCATACCCATCACTAATGATATCCAGATAACCCTTCAACAACACGACGCAGTTACAATCCCTGGCCTTCTCCATCACCTGATTTATCCTTTCCCTTTCACTCTCCCTTGGCTCCTCACCAAAGAAGATCTTGAACTCCCCGGGATGTGGAGTTACTACCACGTTTTTTGAGAGCTTGGAACCCTTCATTATTTTTAGACCGTCTGCGTCCAGCACAAGTGGCTTCCCCAGTTTCATCACCATCTCTACAAAGGTAGGAGTTGCCTTAACTGTCTCCTCCTCTAGGCCCAAACCCGGTCCAAAGACCACCGCATTAGCCTTCTCCACCCACTGTTGCAGTTCCCTGATATTGCCCTCGTTGAAGTTCCTCCCCGAGAGTTTAATGGCGATCAGATCTGGCGAATAACCGGAGATAGCCTCAGCCGTTTTCTCGGGAGACGCCACGTAAACCAGATCTGCGCCCGTTCTCAGGCTGGCCATAGCCGAGAGTGCAGGTGCACCTGAGAAGGTTGAGCTTCCTCCAACTACCAGAACCCTCCCTCCCGCGCCCTTCCTGCTTTTCATCTCCCTCTGTTTCAGTGATAGCAGGTCACCGGGCCCTACGTAAATTGAGGCCTCTGGAGGAATTCCAATTTTCTTCACCACATATCTGAAGTTATACTTCAAAAGTCCTGGTTTAACGTCATGGAAGGTCACCACGAGATCCGGCGACACAAACTCTCCTAGGGCCTCCCCGCTGTCTGGATCTATCCCCGACGGGACGTCAATGGAGACTTTGAACCCCTTGGAGGCATTGAAAAGGGAGATAGCGTGATTGAAGGGATACCTGATCTTTCCCCTCACCCCTGTCCCAAGCATTGCGTCAATCAAAACGTCTCCCTTTACAGGAGAATCGAGGTTATCTATGCTCATAACCCTTACAGAGAAGTCCATGTCTGTTAGCGCCATGTAGTTAACCTGAGCGTCCCTGTGCTTTATCTCTCCCATGGTAATCACTGTAACTTCAGCACCCCTATCTGCAAGATGCCTGGCTGTCACCAGCCCATCCCCTCCCTTTCCACCATGACCAACGAAGATCACCGCTTTGAGCGAGGTAGTCCCCATCTCCCTCTCTATCTCATCAGCCACAGACCTCCCGGCACTTTCCATGAGCTGTAGGGTTGAGACGCCAAGGGCCTCCGAGTTAGCCTCCAGGATCCTCATCTGAGAAGAAGTGATCATGTGAGCATGAGCTCTTCATGGATAATATTTTTTCAGGTTCGAGTTACATTATCATCAATCAAAATTGGAGTCACTCATCATCTAAGTTTAAATAGTTCAACATGAAATTAAGATTGTCTGTAAAAAATCTTTATCTGTGCTGTGCATTTTTAACCTTATTACTGATTTTATGGGATATGTATTATAATGGCCAATAATCAAAGTTTATTAGCTTGTGATAGTTCGTGTATATAGTGATCTATATGACTCTCGGAAAGGAAACCGAAATGGGTCTAAAGGAGCTTTTCAAGGCAAACGCTGAGGATTATATGCTCCTCAGCTTCCTAGCTGATAAGTTAGAGGCTGCGGGCAAGAAGGAGGAGGCAAAGATACTTAGGGAGAAGGCGAGAGTAGAGTTCGGACATGCTAGGGGAATATTTGAGAAGCTTTACCTACACGCAGGTAATTCTATGCTCAACGAGTTCACCAGGGAAGAGGCAGATGAGCACGTCAGCGAGTACAACAACGTGGCCATGAAGGCCAAGGCAGAGGGACACATGGACGTAGAGGCCATGCTGTGCGCCTACGCTGAACAGGAGAAGGACATCGCTGAGGCAACAAAGAGAGTCTCCGCCATGCTCAACGAGTTCACCAGGGAAGAGGCAGATGAGCACGTCAGCGAGTACAACAACGTGGCCATGAAGGCCAAGGC
>NZ_JAKNCW010000040.1:0-3300 GCF_022064045.1 Metallosphaera javensis (ex Hofmann et al. 2022)
CTTAAAACCCTTTACCTTGAGGTGGGTGATACCAAGAAACTGTTCAGCCTGAGGTAAGTTCCGAAAAGTGCTAACTGTAATATCCTCTGTGACATTTCCGTCCACAACTATGGGATCTTGTTTGAAAACCATATCTGAAGGTCCTGTAAAGACTACCAAGGTAGGTAACTTTGCGCTTAAATTAAGGGTAAAGGTATTGTTTGTGTTCTCAGGCAAAACTCCGAAATACAGGTAGATGCTGGTTTGTCTGTCAACTGCTGGGGTTCCACCTACAATAGACCTCCACTCAGAGTCTATCCTTCCAAATTGATGGGCAAGTACTATCGCAGTAACCATGGTCGAAAAGATGAAGAAGGCTAGGAAAATCCCCTTGCTAGAATTCTTTAAACGATTTCTAACTTTTCTTACGTTATTGATTCGCCCTCTGTCTATTATCTCAGCCACTACCATAGCAACCACAAGAATAGGGATCAGAGCCTTTTCGTTTATCCCAGACTCCTGAAAGACGTACTTGACGGCATATCCCAAATACGGAATTTGAATTGGGTAGCCAAATACCTGAGGGACATATCCTATTATCCAGGATCTATTCACAATCCAGGGATCGGGTGCCGGATTGTTGATTCCCTTGGTGATATATCCTCCGTCCTTGAAACCTATCACTTCGTGAACTATGTAAATGTGAAGGTATGGTTGATAATACTCAACTATTTCGTGGAGATGGGGCTGGCCAAAGAGGGGTAAAACCAGGATAATATTGCCTGGATATATGAGAGGGACCATGGATTGGGTTGCGTCCAGTTGCCAGCCATAAGGTAGGGAGAATACAGATGTAAGAATGGAGGAGATCACAAATGAACAGGCAAGAAGTATTAGAGCTATGTATACTTTGTTCACAGGATATAAAAAAAGACTTGACTTAAATACATTGGGTTTATGAATCTGACGGATACGTGGCATTAATGGTAAGTTTTAGCGGATAACTTGAGGGCACAGTTACGCCGGGTAACACATGGATCGAGACACCTATAGCTGCCTCTGAACCCGCAGGTATGTCGATATTAAAAGATGCAGTATTTCCCGCTGGCACATTGGGAATCACATAAACATAGTAGTTGCCGTTGACGTCTGTAGCTGAAACGGAAACTATAACATCTGGTTGCGTAGTTAAGGAGATTTCTACGCTCACTGTTTGGTTTAGATTATTTTGTAAATAAAATGCCGGAGTGAAATTGGTAATGGTAGCAGGAGCTGCGGTAAAGTTAAACTCAAAATCGCCGCTTCCGTTTAAGCCGTCTACGACATATCCCTTCTCAGTACTTAGATAGATCCCTGGTATTATGGCTATATCGGCATTAGGATCCTTAACAACTTCCACGGTGAATGTCCTTGAAACGCTGTACGTGAATGTTTGGGAGAATACTAGGCTTAGCATAAGTACCCCTAGTAATAACCCAATGATATAAGAGATCCTTATCCTATTCATTTCACTTCACCATAACATATATGGTATACATAAAAAAATAATATCTCTTATATTAAGTTTTTAGCTACCCGTCGTTGCTGCAGTTATAGTTATGTAGTAGTTTTCTTGAGTTGTTGGGCTAAGTCCATAGGTTTGTAACGTTAAACTTACAGACGTAGAGCCACCTGGTGCAAGAGTAATAGTGACCTGTTGGTATCCATTAACCAGTAGATGAGGGCTGGATGAAGTTATGTTGACCTGGACAGTCTCATTCAAATTGTTTGTTATATTAAATGCATTGTAGAAGGTAGCCATAGCGTTGGAGGCCACGTTGTGGAAGTTTATTTCCAAGTCCCCACTATCGTTTAAGTAAACAAACGGTTCATTGGTGGTGTATGTCCCTAGGTTCTGATTATTAGGAGTTATTGCAATATCGGCATTAGGATCTTGTACAACGGTTACTGTAAAGCTTCTTGTCGCGGTGTATGTAAAGACTGCACTGGAAAAAACTAGCCCTAATAGGGCTACTCCTAGTACTATACCTATTATCGGGGCTAACTTCATTGCTTTCACTATTATCACTGTCAATTGTGGCGTATATAAATTATTCTCATTAAATTGAAGATAAACTATAAGAACCAGGTGAAATTTATATGTCATTTTTTGGGATTGAATAGAAAATTAGAAGTAATAATCTATAGTTTTATATCTCAAGTTCTATGTTAAAAACTTCTAAGTCAGGGATTTCCGTCCTTTCAGTCCCGCAACATCATCCTAATGGCACGAATCTGAGATACCTCTTTATCCCGAGAAACGTAGGAATGAAATTTGGTACCTTAACTCTCCCAGCAAGGTACTGAAAGGTCAGTTGACGTTGATAGCTAATAGGTTATTTTTGTAAATACTCTTAATCAAATCAAGCCTTCTCATCCACATGAGAGGTAAAATAAAAAGATACCTCCTTTCTCGGAAGGGTGCCTAGAACGCATAAAATTCAACTTATTTTAATAGTAAAGTATAGATAAATAAGTTGAATTAAGTGAAACTTTAATTTCATGAAAAGTCCCGGTATGGCTTTACGTGATTCCTGTTACCTTGAACCTAAGGTATTACTCTGCTTCCGCAAAAATCTAGAAACTAAAATAATTTCTCGCTGAATTTTTCTCAATTGTACTCTCTTGACTCATCAACTGCCACCAGACGAAGCACCAGGAGATACTCCCTTCAAGATCAGAATGTCTGCACTAGGCTAAAACGGGTTCAGCTTAGTGTGCCTACTCGTCTCTCACACATCCTAAACTATCAGTAGATCATCTTACATCACCTTGACCAGCCCCGTTCACTGTTACCTGTCTCACGTAATTTAAGCGGTGTGTTCTCCGGGCGAAACCTCCTTCGTCATACGCCATTACCCTCAGCCAGGTGAACCCCTATATCATTTTCGCGAAGCTATTCGTGTTAACCTCTTCTTATGACCCTGCGATTCTCTTCACTTTAGCTACGCTGGTCAAACTCGAGCAATATCAATCTTAAGTAGTCCATAAGGTTAAAGGAGCCGTAATCTCTAAAAGATCCTGATTTAATTCATAGTGTCATCACGCTGGCTTATTTTAAGTTTCAAGGAACTCAATACGAAATCATGAAGTATAAAATGAATTTATCCAAGTTTGACTACACCATAGATACACCCGTGATATGGCTTTGATACGGACAATGATATGGACAAAAGACTTTAATACCTATCATGTTATATTTGTCATACAATGTATAAGAAATTGCTTAGTGTGTTGCTGATACTTTCTGTGGCCCTTCTCCTGTTAGTCTACTCCTATCAT
>NZ_JAKNCW010000041.1:0-2732 GCF_022064045.1 Metallosphaera javensis (ex Hofmann et al. 2022)
GATTTGCCTTCATATTTGCAGCTGCAGTGTGGAACATCATAGGAGGGATACAGGCGGAACCCACTAATCCGACGCCCTCATTGGACCCAACGATTCACAACACAGGATGGATATTCGGTCACTTCCACATAATGCTGGCAATCTACTCAGTAGGTGGCCTGCTAGGTGCCCTCTACGTGGTGGGTCCTGATCTGTTTGGCAGGAAATGGTATAGCACCAAGCTGGGATGGCTCCACTTCTGGGGATGGCAGGCGGGAATGGGACTGTTTGCGGTAGCCTCCAGCGAAGGCGGATTCTTCGGGCTGATCAGAAGGGAAGTGGCGTGGGCTGGGTTCTATGAGGTATACTATCAACTCTTGCTGATTGGAGGATGGCTAGCAGGGTTTGCTACCATCATATTCGCATATAACCTTATACTGACCCTCCTATATGGCGAAAAGGTGCCCAAGACTGACATACCCATGTGGGCAGTTCAGACGATAGCCATGGAGAGATATGCCATGAGGAGAGAAGGCTATAAGGAAGAGGAAATGCCAGTTGCTCTACCAGCAGATGGCATGATTAGGCTAGAAGAGAATTCAGGAATTTCCAATGGTACTCCGGTGGGTGCAAAGGCACTAGATTCGGCATCTCTTGACATGGGCAATCAGGGTCCAAGTAAGGGATTAACTGACCTGGGCAAAAGTTAAAATTTTGTAAAAGATAAAAATTTTTTATTTTAGTTTAAAGGATGTTAAGCGCAGAATATATCAAGTCTCTTTCTGTCACAATTCCCACAATTTTATCCTCCACGACCGGTACTGTGCCTATTCTTTTCTCATCCATTATCTTTACCACTTTCATGATAGTGTCCAATTTCTTCGCAGTCACTGGATTTCTCGTCCCAACCTCAAGGACTGGTTGAGGTTCTACGTTCTTTAGAAGAGATTTCACGATATCTGCTGCCGTAACTATACCCACCAGTCTTTCGCCGTCCATTACGGGCAACCTTCTAACCCTGTGAGTTGTCATAAGTTTGGAGGCATCCAGAGAGTCACTATCCTGTCCAATGGTATACACATTGGGAGACATAACTGAATCCACGAGACCAGAAAAAGTTCTTCTGGCCATTAACCTAACAAGATCTCTCTCCGTAAAGATACCAATTATCACGTCGCCATCCATTACAGGAACCCCACCTATATCATGAGCCACCATGACCCTCAAAACATCTCTAACATCATCATCCGCATTCGCTCTGATCAGTCTCTCACTCATCAAGTCCTTGACCCTCAGCTCCATCAACTTTCCTCCGTACTGAGCGTATGCCTGAACCACGGATCTAGTTGTGACAATGCCCTCAGGTTTTCCATCCTTAAGAACTATTACCCGCCCGGACCTATCCCTACTCAATACCTCTATGAGCTCTCGCATATCGGACTCCGGATTTACCGACACGATCACCGGAGTCATTACATCTGAAACTTTTATCATGATTAATATTATTGATCCAAATAACATAAGCTTTTCTCTAGAGTCAAATTAGAGATATTAATTGGGTTCTATCTTAAGACTATTAACCTGAATAGTTTCAGGATTTAATGAGGCCAGATTTCACAGAGTAGGAGAATCATAACATGAAATAATACGGTATTCTATCATATGAATTTTCGTTTCTCGTATATTCTAATGTAGTCCGCCGTTTTACAGTTTTGAATCGTTTCCCACAGTGTGTGGAGTATCTGTTAAGCGACGTCTTCAGTTCTCTTTCAATTTAACATCTCATAGAAACCTAGAAATCCTTGATTACAGTTGCTCCACACACTTGGAAAATAGGAGAAATAGCGCAACTGATTGTAGAATAACGACCAAGAACAGACCCAGTACTTCACACCTTTCCTCCATATTCTACTCTTTAAGTCTATAAATAAGGCCAGGGATAAAGGACAGGGTCACATTATATTGTTGCATTTGGGGAGGAAACGTGAATACGTAGTAAACCAGACTAATCTAGGGAAACCTCATAGTCTGGGTTAGGTTCAGTTTGTACCCCTTTCAGGTAAAGTTCGCATCCGACCATTTTTTCCATATTCAAAATATTTTAGACCAAAATTATCCCTAACCTCCGGATCTGCCCCATTATCGAGAAGAAATTTTACTAAGTCATCCATTTCCAAGTAATATGCCTTATGCAGTAAGGGAAACCCCTGCTTATCCCGCTTGTTTGGATCTGCTCCCCTATTAACCAAGAGTTTTACCACTTCGACATTGCCATTACAAAAAGCCAGATGTATTGGAGAATTTCCTTCTGCGTCCTCTTCATTGGGATCAAAGCCCAAATCAAGTAAGTACCTTACAATCTCGATTTCTCCTTGAAAACAGGCTTCATGTAGAGGATTCCTACCATCCTTTAGACATCTCATGAGGTTTCTCTTATCCATTTCCTTCAGTTTCTCAGAGTTGCCTTCAGAAATCCAGTTAAATATCTTTGAACAATAATTCTGCATGTTATCTATTTTAACAGGGTTTTATTTAAACCATGCGTTATAGGGGCTTTCGATAGATAAGAGTTTTAGAGTAAGGTAGGGTAATAGCTCAACGTATGTTAATGGTACTCTCGCGCATTGCATGAATTTCCTGACCTGGCCTGGTTTGTGTATTTCACGTTAAAGGCTCTAGTGTGTGTATCATTTGAATTTTCTCCTTATAGATTATATATTTGCTTCACAAAATTTCGCCTAGATTATACAATT
>NZ_JAKNCW010000042.1:0-2398 GCF_022064045.1 Metallosphaera javensis (ex Hofmann et al. 2022)
CTTCCAGGTGACGGACCATGAAAGCTTATAACGCGGGTTCTTTATATTTTCCTACACAACAATATGGGGTAGCCCCAGATAAATTGTTGGACACACTCTAGTGTCGTCATGTTGGTATATTTCAAGTTTCAAGGAATTCAATGCAAAGTCACGAAGCCATAAAGCTAATTTATGCAAGTTTGACGACACTATGGACACACTCTTAATGAGTATCTATAAACATTTATACTTCATGATAAATGCAATAAATTATAATAAATAGTTATCTTATATAAAAATCAGAATATCAAAATAATTATCTATCTCACACTTCAAGGAAAGTTTCATCAAAATTTTTATACAGTAAAATACAATGATAAATTAAGGATGGGAATTAATGTCGAATGAAAACGGTTCTCCAATTGGTGAGATAGAGCCATTCAAGTCTCTAAATAATGCGAGATACACTCCGTTTCATAGAAACCTTACGATTATTGCTGCATTAGGCGCATTTACCGATTTGTACACCATTCAAGTTTTAGGAGCTTCAACATTCAGCATTGTCCCATATTTGTTCCATGGAAAGACTACAGAATTTGCCTTAGCAGCTTCTTTACTATTCATTGGAGCAGTCATAGGAACGTTAACAGTTGGATTAATTACTGACTTCTTAGGTAGGCGATTAACATTTATACTGGATCTCATGGCTGTTGTCATACTTGCAATTATTTCCGCATTTGTTACTTCTCCCGTTCAATTATATATTGTTCGTTTCTTACTCGGTGTAGCAACTGGGGGAGATTATCCTGCAGCTATGACGCTCGTCGCAGAATTCATGCCTAAAACTCATAGGGGCAGGGCATTATCATATTTATGGACTAGCTTTACGTTAGGCGGAGTTCTAGCATATGTCCTTGGCTATCTTTTATATATATCCATAGGTCCAACTCCCATAGAATGGAGAATAATGCTAGGTTCCGTGGCTGTTCCTGCATTAATAGGACTTGCGCTCCGTACCACTATTCCTGAATCACCTAGATGGTTAATAATGAAAGGAAAATTCGAACAGGCAAATGACGCTATCAAAAAAGCTACTGGAACTTCGTTTAATATAGAAGAATTAGCAAAGGTTAGAGACCTATTATATATGGAGAAGAAAGTAAGTTATGAAAAAATAAACATGTCGAAGATAGCTCTCTATATAACACCCATTGTTATAGCTGCATTTTGTTTTAATTTGATACCGGGGGCACTGTCTACCTTAAATCCCACTATTCTTAGCGCACTTGGAATAGTTAAAGCCGGAACTCTCCTTTACTCCGCGTTTTTCCTAGGTGTTCAAACCATCTCTACCTATATAGTAGCAATCGGCGTGGAAAAAATAAAGAGAGTTAATTTTGCATTAATTGGAGGTATATTAGAGATGATATTTTCATTTTTAGTCGTTATAATTTATCATAACCCAATCTTACTCCTTATAGCGTTCACTGTGATATCCTATGGTGCGTTCACTGTTGTGCCTGTAATAAGAAATTTTGGTTCTGAAATATTCCCTACAAAGGTTCGAGGTACCACGTCCGGAATAGTGATGACAGGGGACAGGCTAGCTAGCGCTATAGGATTATACATAACGCCACTGTTGTTTAGTGGCCATAATGTTATAAGATTATTTTCGGTCTATGGGATTTTAGGTATAATAGGTGTGCTAGTCCTATTACCGCTCTATAGTCGGTTAAAAATAGAGAAAATGGGACTAGAAGAAATACAGGATAAGTTAAAATGATTTTTTAAAATATTTTATTTATAAAAGATCTAAGTCTAATAATATAAATATATAATCTCATATTTAGGTTATGTACAAGATTGGCGTACCACTTTACACTTTTCGCCTCCTCTTGAGACTCAGGTAAACTCTTTTCAACGCCGTGGAAATCTCCTTGACCCCCAGGGAGAGCTTGAGGGAGTACCTCACGAGGAGGAGCGCGATCAACGTGAGGGAAACGAGCTTGATGAAGCCCAGGGTACGCCTCAGGGACCTGTGCGATCCCTCCTCAAGCCCCAGCTTCATCTCCCTGATGATCACCTCCACGTTCCACCTGTTCTCCCACGTAGTCATGATCTCCTCGGGCGTGGAGGGATCGGTGGAGAAGTGTCTCCTACCGTGGGGGCTACCCCGGTTAGTTGTGGAATATGAGGTGAAAAATAATGGCAAAAAATAAAAATATCCCTGGAAGGGGTAATACCATGAGTTCGGAGGCAGAAAGGGTAAAGGCCAAGGCGAAGGCAGTGCTGGAGGAGGCAGTTAAGAAGGGCGTGTCCCTCACCGAGATAGAGGAGCTCGTGAGAGTGTCCGGATTGCATAAAATTCGGCCTATTTAACTAAGAAGCATAAAATTAATTACTTGTCTCAAGCCGACAC
>NZ_JAKNCW010000043.1:0-1836 GCF_022064045.1 Metallosphaera javensis (ex Hofmann et al. 2022)
CTCCTCTTCTCGGAGGGCATAACCAACATGGGTAATACGCGTTTTTAAGGTTAGCTCTTCAGAAACTCCACAAACTACTGATCTCTTTGCTCTACCTCGGAAAGGGAGGCGAACTGGAGCACCTGGAGAACCTTATGGGGGAGGGAAACTTCACCGTTCCAGTACCCCAGGGCCAGAACGTGTCCGTGATGGTGACTCCCCTTAGCTCCATCTTCGTGTTCAATCAGAGCTCCCATTATGGAAACGTTGAGGAGCTCTACCTCTGGTCCTCAGATCAGGTAAGCATAAACACTGGTGGCGTTCACTACCCGGGACTGGTGACCATCTCAGGCGAAACATCCCCCTTCACTGAGGTCAACATATCGGTGTATGGCCCGGGAGGGGTTCAGGTGATGAGGGAGATGACTGATTCAGGCGGAGAATACAGCGCTCAGCTCACGGTAAGTACTCCCGGAGAGTACAGGGTTGTGGTGGAAACCAGCACCGGGATTGAGAACTCAACCACCTTCACAGTTCTACCCAGGCTGGCCAACGTCACGATCCACGTGGTGAATTCCAGGGGGAGTCCAGTTAGTGGAGTGGAGGTGCAGGTGGGAAATGAGAGCGGGACAACCAACTCCTCGGGAATGGTGGTGTTCAGTCTCCCAACTGGTAATTACACTGTGAGGCTCACGCCTCCCTATCCTTACGTTGAAGAGAACAGGACAATTTCCGTTGTTGCCCCGGGAGACTACACCTTCACCATAGCCCTTGCTGTCCTCAACCTGAGCTACAGGGTGGAGTTCAATGAGACTGGCCTCCCTCCTGGGACGGAGTGGTACGTCAATGTTAGCGGAATTCACTACTCCAGGAACTCAACCATATGCCTCCTCCTCCCCAACGGAAACTACACCTTCACGGTGGGAGCACAGGGGGACTACGTGGCGAAGGAGCCAGTGGGACACTTCACCGTGAACGGTAGCAATCTAGTGGTCCAGGTCACCTTCATCCCGGAAGTGTTCCCCGTGATAGTGAAGGAGACTGGCCTCCCTCCCGGGACGGAGTGGTACGTTAACGTCAGCGGAATGAGGACAGTTCCAGTACTCAGCTCCTCCTTCACCCTCCTGTTGGGAGCAGGTAACTACACAATCTCGGTGATGGCTCAGGGCTACACAAGCAACGTCACGCTCCTTCACTTGGTGGTGAATTCAACCAGGACCATTCTGGTCCTATTCTCACCGCTGAGGGCCAATGAGACCCAGATCTCGGGGAGTAACGCTAGCGGGATCGGCGTTGAGAACTCCACAGGTGAGGTGAGGGTGAACAGCACGCCCATTACCCGTGAGGTGAACGTCACCGTGGAGACGCAGGGACAGATAAGGGTAAATCCAGTGGAGATCGGAATCCCTGTGGTCGCCCTGATTCTCGTGGCAATTGCGGTGATGATGAGGAGGAAATGAGCAAACCACATCCATTTTCTTACCTGATGATCTCCTCACATATTCTGAATCCCTGGATACCTGTTGGGAGGTCAGGGAAGCCTCAGCTACGCATCCTGAATTCACGTGACTGGAACGGAAGATGATACTGTTAGCCAAACCATAACATTTATAGTTTTTAGATAGGATTCATGATTATGTCGCTAAAGGAGGACCTGTTAAGGCTTCTCATGAGTGATGCGGAGTTCAGGAAACAGCTGGGGGAACTGCTGGGCATCAACTTACAGGAGTCCCTGGACAGGTTAACCATCTCTGTTGACCGATTGGTGAAGAACCAGGAAGTTCTCCAGCAGACGGTTGCGGAACTGTCCCGAAGGGTTGATCAGCTAACCAAGAACCAGGAAGTTCTCCAGCAGAC
>NZ_JAKNCW010000044.1:0-1222 GCF_022064045.1 Metallosphaera javensis (ex Hofmann et al. 2022)
CAAAATCACCCCCTTAAAAATAAATCAAAATAAATAAAAAGCGGTTCTATACTTTTAATCAATCGTGATAAGAACTTATTTTGTATTTCATCTATAAAAAGCAAATGAAGGAGAAGCTTGAAGTCAGTCCTCTTAACTTCCCCCTTGAGGAACAAGAACAGCGAGTAAAGGAACGTGGCCAAAACGAAGACGAGAAGGCGGAAGACCCAGCTCCTGGAACAGGTGAAGGGGAGGAAGCCCTTCACCTCCCTGTAGGAAGTCTCGATGGGGTTCCTGATCCTGTCGTAAAGCCTCAAGACCTTGTCCTTGGGCAGGTCGAGGTTGGTCGCCCTGGCGAAGTACTCGACGTGGGACCTCCTTCTAGTCACTTCACGACCGTGGACGATCAACCTGAAGCTGACTTGATCAGTCCTCCTCTTGCTCGCGGTGGTGTAAGGGCCGTCATACTCCTCGTAAACCTTGACGTCGCCCACCGGGACGCCCACAATGTACCTAAACTGGGAGAGGAACTTTATGACCTCTACTGTGTAGAAGCCTGCGTCCAGCGCTATTATCCCAATCTTAAATCCCAGGGAGAGGACCTGCTCCACGAGGATTTTCACCACTTCGTCCTTGCTCATCCCGTTGTAGCGCGTGAAGGCTAGGATTACGGTTTTGCCGTTGTAATTCGTAGTAGCTGTGGCGTAGTTCCACTGGTATCCCTTATCCCCGCTTCCCAGCCCCTCCACCCTCTCTCCCCAGTACTTCACCCCCGTCCAGTCTACGCTCACGTCCACCTCCTCCACCCCCTTCAACACCTCCCTCGCCACTTCCTGTACCTCCTGGAGCAGGCGGTCCGCTACTTCTATCCCCTGTTCCTCCACGTAGTTCCTCACGGTCTGTGGGGATATATCGTAGCTTCTCGACCTGTTCTCCACCGAGTCTCTCCACAGGCAGGCCGAGACCAACGTCTTCGCTACCTCTTCCCCTCCCCTTGAAGTTTAGCGAGGAAAGGGTTATATATCCTAGCTTCTGGATGTTTACGTTGTGGGAGAGTAGGGTGATCATGGGTAATATCACCATCCTAGTATTACCCACTCTCCCACAAATTTCTTTCTCCAGCAGAGTTCAGTTTGTTTCATGAGTTTTAATTCACATCCTCTCCTCCAGTCTAAAATAAAGCTCTAGTGATTTTTTCATAAACTGAATTTGGGGAGTACCGTTCAGGGCGGGGTAGCTCACC
>NZ_JAKNCW010000045.1:0-1150 GCF_022064045.1 Metallosphaera javensis (ex Hofmann et al. 2022)
GCAGAAAGGGTAAAGGCCAAGGCGAAGGCAGTGCTGGAGGAGGCAGTCAAGAAGGGCGTGTCCCTCACCGAGATAGAGGAGCTCGTGCTCCAGGCAGCAATGGAGGCGGAGAGGGACGCGTACCTGGAGGAGCACGACGACGTGAAGAACGGGACGTACTTCAGTGCTGAGGACCAGGGACGACGAGCTGAGGCTGAGGGTTCCAAGGACGAGAAGGAAGGGCTTCAGGCCAAGGATTTTGCCTGAAAAGGGCGAGAGGACGAGCGAGGACTACGAGGAGTTCTTGGAGGCCCTGGTCCTGGAGGGGTTGTCCCCAGGCCAGATCAAGGCAGTCCTGAGGAGCAGGGGGATAGAGTACAGCCCGGAGGTGATGGACAGGGTGGTTAAGGAAATAGCGAGAAGGTTGATGGAGTTCAAATCTGCTCCTCTCCCCCACGACCTGTTCAGCGTATGCGGACGTGAAGTTCATCAAGGTCAGGGAGAACGAGGTGGTGAAGGAGAAAGCAGTGTACGTGGCTATTGGCGTCGACCTGGACGGAAACAAGTTCGTCCTGGACTACGAGATAAGGGAGAACGAGGATATAGACGGATGGAGGCACTTCCTCAACGGGCTGATCTCCAGGGGAGTCAGCAGGGTTGACGTGATTGTCACGGACGACTTCCCGGGACTGGACAGGCTGATCTCCACGCTCTTCCCCTCCTCCCAGCACCAGCTCTGTTTGGTTCATCTGGCCAGGAACCTGTACAGGGCGCTTCCGGACGGCGAGAAGGAGAAGGTCTCCTCCCATCTCAGTTCCCTCAAGTCGGCCAGGAACGTTGAGGAGGGAAAGGCCATCCTCGAGTCCCTCAGCAAGGTAGTGGAGCCCTACTCACCCAGGAGGGCTAGGCGACTCCTTGAGGCCTCAGACCTCTATACCTTCCTGAACTTTCCCAGGGAGGTGAGGCACTACATCTACACAAACAACAGTTCCGAGAGCTTCAACTCCTACCTTGACGGGATACAGGACGACCTCGGAGGTTACTTCCCGTCCCTCCTTTACCTGGAGACCTACCTGTTCGTGGCGATCCATCTAAACAACGCGAGGTGGAAGTCGCGTCCCATGTCGGTCATCAGGCATCACTCCTACCACCTTCGTCAGCTCCACGCTGC
>NZ_JAKNCW010000046.1:0-1056 GCF_022064045.1 Metallosphaera javensis (ex Hofmann et al. 2022)
TACTTGAAGGAAAGGGTTCCGGAACACGACCTCGTTATCACTGATATGGGATCTGGATTGAACATGAGGAGAAAAGGATTTCGAAGACTCCTGAAGATGATGCTGAATAACGAGGTGAGCAAAATAGTCGTGGCTCACCAGGACAGGCTGGTGAGATTCGGATTTGAGATACTTGAGGAGGTGTGCAGGGCACACGGTTGCGAAATAGTGGTGCTCGAAAAAGAGGATCCAGAACAGGAACTAATTGAAGACTTGATCAGTATCCTAGTCTCGTTCTCTGGCGGAACGAGAGGTCATGAGCGTGAAAAGGTGAAGAAATGTGTTGAGGAACTTAAGAATTAAAACATTCATGCCACAAGAAAAAGAATACATACATTTAACGTATGCGATAAGAAATGAGGAGAGGAGCAAAGAACTAATTCGTGCCTACGTGAACTTACTAAATAAGGGAATAAAGTACGTGTTCAACAAAGTTAACGTGAAGAATGGAAGAGTAGAGTTACCAGAAAAGAAGGAAATATACAAGGAGTTAAGAGAGTACTTAATGAGGGAGAACGCGCAAGGACTGGCAAAACACTACGTTGACCAGGCAATTCACGACGTGTACTCTATCCTAGAGTCGTGGAGGAGGAGATTTGAGAAGGGGAGAAGCAAGTTCAAACCACCGCTTGTGAGGAAGGGTTACGTGAGGGTGAAAACCACGTTGAGGAAAGTCCTCGGGAAGAGCGTGAGGATAACCGTGAAACCACGCGAGTACATCACGTATTCCTAGGACGGAAGCTGGTTCTCTGAAAGAGTGGAAGGAATGGAGTTAACAGAACCGGTGATCAAGGAGGATAAAGTGTACTTAGTGTTCAGAAAAGAATCACCAACAACCACGCCACCTGAAACTGTAGCATTCGATTCTAACTTGTACTCCTTGGACGGTTACGATGGCGAGAAATTCATCACGATCTCTATGAAGCAACTCTACTCCTTGAAGTATGTCATGCAAATCAAGAGGGCTAAGGTACAGTCAGTTGCCTCTAGAAAGTTGAAGGGTGGCAAGAGGATGAC
>NZ_JAKNCW010000047.1:0-1050 GCF_022064045.1 Metallosphaera javensis (ex Hofmann et al. 2022)
AGTGTGTGTATCATTTGAATTTTCTCCTTATAGATTATATATTTGCTTCACAAAATTTCGCCTAGATTATACAATTCCCAAAATGGGTTACGCCACGCGAATCGCGTGGACCTCCCCCACGAGGGAGTCGGCCTCGCTCCGCATGCGGTGGTAGAGCCAGAACTTCAGGAGCGAAGCCCAGCCCTGGAGGACACCCCTCGCCCTCACCCCGTCGCCGAACATCCTCTTGACGGCTGATATCACGATCTCCACCCTCCACCTTCTCCCGTAACCCCTCCTCGCGCTCCAGTCGCGGGGAGACTCCCTGTGGTCGAGGATGGTCTCCCTCCTTCTCGGGTTAGCCCTGTCAGGGTTTGCGGACTTCTTGGGCGGGACCGCGACCTCCGGCACGAGGTCGTAGATCCTGTTGGAGTCGTAGGCCCTGTCACCGTAAAACTTCGCGACCTTACCTCCCTCTTCGCCAATTTCCCTGATGGTCCTGACCGCGGAGTCGAGCTCGGAGTTCTCCACCTCAGCCTTCACGACCCTCATGGACTCAGCGTCAACGTGAACCACGACCTTCAGGAACTTACCCCTTCCCTTCCCTCCGTACCTGGCCCTTATGTACCTGCCTCCCTGCTCCACGCTTATCCCCGTCCCGTCGCTCACCAGCTCGATCTCGTCCCTAACCTTCTCGAACTCCAGCTTCATCTTCCTCAACCTCAGGTGGATAGTCTTGTAATCCAGGTACACCGGTATTATCCCCATCCTGTGAAGCGACCTCAATATCCCCTCAATGCCCCTGTACGTGAAGAAGGCGTAAAGGAAGGCGAGGAACTCGTTGAACATCAAGGGAGCCTTATACGGCCTGGTCCTCGCGTTCCTGTTGTCCTCCTCGAGGAGCTCGTACCAGTGTTCAAACACGTAAAACGGGAACATGATCTCGTACCTGGTCACGAGGTTCTCGTCGTACTTCCCCCAATCCCTGGTGTATCTCCTCTTCTCGGAGGGCATAACCAACATGGGTAATACGCGTTTTTAAGGTTAGCTCTTCAGAAACTCCACAAACTA
>NZ_JAKNCW010000048.1:0-1014 GCF_022064045.1 Metallosphaera javensis (ex Hofmann et al. 2022)
TCCTCTTCTCGGAGGGCATAACCAACATGGGTAATACGCGTTTTTAAGGTTAGCTCTTCAGAAACTCCACAAACTACATCTTAGGTTATTTTAGTCTCTAAATGTTTTCTTTCCTAAAATATTTCAATGTTTAATTAAAATGGATAGCCCTTGCATGACGATGAAGTAATGACATTAAAGTTCGACATGAATCTTTTTATACTTCTTTTTCTTACAATGAAGACAAATGGCATCCAAAGAGGAAATTCGGAGGCAAGATAGGGAAAAATTAGCTGAATGGGCAAGGCAGTATCAAGAGGTACAGGAAAGAGAAGCAAGAAGAAACATTTTCATGAAGGTACTATATTCTGAAGACTATAAGACTATGGCTATAAAATTGATATTTGCTGGGTTAATGTTTCTGTTCATTGGAGGAGCCTTCGCGCTGTTCCTGAGGGGTCAGGCTGGACTGAGCAGTGAGGGCGTACCAGTGGTCCTGGATCCTGCGTATTACTTCCAGGCCATGACCAACCACGTCATGGACATGATATTCGGTGCCGTATTCAACACTGTATTTGCAGTGTCCTTCTATATGATACCCGCAATGAACGGCTCCAGGCTCATAAAGTGGCCCAAAGTGGCTAACGCAGGATTCTGGATAAGCATCATAGCATTATTCATGATGAACTTTGGCGGTGTGGAGAACCAGTACATGTTTACCTTTTTAAATCCGTTAAAGGCTTCGCCAACCTGGTACATCGGCTACGGTATGATGGTAGTAGGCGAATGGATGGAAATGGCCTCTGTACTAGGCACTTCCTTCCTAGGCAGAGTCCAGGGAAGATTAGTCCCCACTGCTATAGGGTTCATCGTCATGGATATGATAATGATGGCCTTTGCCAACATTTCCGTATTCATTGCTGATATGTGGAGCCTGTTCTCTCCAATCGGAGGATTAAACATCTACCTCTTCGGCATTCCCAACGCTGAGGTGTGGAAGGGACTGTTCTGGTTCGCTGACCACCCGCTCGTGTA
>NZ_JAKNCW010000049.1:0-943 GCF_022064045.1 Metallosphaera javensis (ex Hofmann et al. 2022)
GATTTGCCTTCATATTTGCAGCTGCAGTGTGGAACATCATAGGAGGGATACAGGCGGAACCCACTAATCCGACGCCCGCGTTAGATCCGACTATTCACAACACTGGATGGATATTCGGTCACTTCCACATAATGCTCGCGCTCTATTCGGTGGGAGGCGTGCTGGGCGTGGTGTACATTGCTGGCCCATATCTGCTGGGAAAGAACTGGTATAGCACCAAACTGGGATGGCTCCACTTCTGGGGATGGCAGGCAGGAATGGGGCTGTTCTCGGCTGTATCCAGCGAAGGCGGATTCTTCGGGCTGATCAGAAGGGAAGTGGCGTGGGCTGGGTTCTATGAGGTATACTATCAACTCCTCATGATAGCGGGCTGGCTTGCCGGATTTGCCACTATAATATTTGCATACAATCTGGTACTGACCCTTCTGTATGGTCAGAAAGTGCCCAAGACTGACATTGATATGTGGGCTGTGTACTCCATCGCACTCGAAAGATACGGGATGAGAAGGGAAGGATATAGCGAGGAAGAACTACCCTTAGCGTTGCCCTCCGATGGCATGATAAGAGTGGAGAACTTGTCCGAATCTGGAGGTATGTCAACAGGCCTCTCCTCAACAAAGGCACTCAACACCAACTCAGAGAAGAGCCTCTCTTCGGACTCAACCGGCAAGCCTCCTAGCAATATAAAGTAAACCGATTTATAATGTTAATATCTTTTTTCTTACGATTTTAGGAGATAAATGTTCTTGGGTTAGTAATATTCCGAAATATGGACAGTTTTTCATGTGGCGAATGCACCCTTACTCGGAATCTTGCAGTAGTTTGAGGTAGCTGAATCACGAGATACTGTTTTCTATCATCTTAGGTAGTGTGTGTATCATTTGAATTTTCTCCTTATAGATTATATATTTGCTTCACAAAATTTCGCCTAGATTATACAATT